>JAMCQQ010000124.1 GCA_023379515.1 Actinomycetota bacterium | reverse complement strand
TTTAGCATTTAGAAGTTGTTGTCCTTCCGTCAGACTTAGATTCTTATATTTACCAACAATTTTTCGCTGCTGTGGAACCATTATTCCCAAAAATTTATCCCCTTGCCCGTATTCTCCTTTTCCTGTCTTAAAAAAACGGGCTAAAAGTTCTGCCTTTTTCGGATTTTTAAGTTTATCTAAATCTTTTAGAAGTGCATTAATCACAAGAACAATTATACCAGAAGATTTTTGAGGCCTAAATAACTATTGCTTTTATTTTTGATATTCTAACGCTCCTGCATCTGGAAGACCTATGATAGGATTTCCAGCATAATCATTAGTTAAGCCAACATTCATACCAAAATCAATAGCGGCAGATGCCGAAGAAAGATTAAAATCATTTCCTGCAGGGTTAACTAACATAGGATTTACAGTTAAAATATTTGATTTTATAGTTTTGCCCCAGCTTACTTTATCCGAAATAATAGAATTTGACACTGTTGATATTCCTGCACCATAGGAATTAATTCCCCGACTTGCGCTCGTTATTATATTGCGTATCATAGGCCCAACAGTAGTATCTTTATTACCAATTTGGATTCCATATTTATTACCATACAAAGTAGCATTGTCTATAAAAGGATAAGAAGTGCCGCCAATGCTTATTCCTGTTTGATTATTAGTTAGTATATTATATGCAATATTTGGGGCGCCCTGATAAATTGCAATTCCTGTATTATTTTTGCTAAATTTAGATTTTGTCACTAAATTATTGCTGCCAGTTGAATCAATAGCCAAACCATTTATATTGCCCCAAACATTTACTCTATTAATTTCTATATTATTTGCATCATTTTGAATAAGTATTCCATTGCTGTTGCATCCATAAAATTCTCCGCCATTAATTTTTAAATAACCGCCTCCAGCCGGAATCTGCAAAGCAGTGTTCAATTGCCCGGCTTCTACCGTACGATCGGTAGGAGTTCCAGTTGAAGGTTTGTAATAAAGAATTCCTGCATTCCAATCCCAAGTTCCAGAAACAGCAGTTGAGCTATATGTACCCTCAACTAAAGATATAGCATCTTCAATAACTTCTTTAGCTTGTGTGGCAAGGGCTTTAGTAAACCAGCCATTAGCATCTGGACCACTAAATCCTTTAATAATTACAGCACAGGTTTGTCTGGCACCCTGTTGATAAGTCCAGGTAATCGGATTGCTTTGCGTACCGGTAAGTTGGAGATAAACAGATTCACGGTATGTGGCAGGTAGAATAAATATAGTACTACCTGGAGCGGTAGCTGTTTTTTTCGCATAATACAAAGTTTTCCAGGCATTGGATTTAACCATTCCGGGATTATTATTATTGCCGTTCACACCGTCAACATAATAGGTTGTATGATTATAGCTTTGAAAAGTCGGACCGGAAGAAAGCGCCACAGATGCAATATCAATTGCATCATTCTTAAGATCGGCTATAGCACTTGCTCCGTTGTCCTGGGTATCAATAAAACCAAAATAAGTTACGCCATTTACAGTTGATTGCGTGTTTTTAGATGCATGACCGGAAAAAACATATTTAACTTGTGTGCCAGACGCTACAGATGCATCAATAATTGCTCTTTGTTCGTCTGCATTATAAGAAACAGAAGAATATCCGCCTAATTCCGCATTATCTGCCGGAGCTGCTGCGCCAAAAGCGCTTTTTACATTTACAGTTACTGTTTGCGAATCAATGTAGGAAGTTATCATTCCAAAACCCCAGGTTGTACCATGTTGTAACTGAAGTAATCTATATTTATCTCCGGAAACGAAAGTGCCCGGTAATGATGCAGATACTGTTGCAATTCCAGTTGTGTTTGACGGACTCAAAACTGTTCCGGGAACTCTAGAGGTAAAATTCATTTGTCCGAATACATCTCTTGGTATAGATGGATAATCCATATCTATATGTGCGTGTGTCGCAATAATTACTTTTTTACCATCAGCCCTAGCTTGCTCTAAGGCATTTTTTAACCAATCCAGTGTTGCAGGCTTTGCTGAAAAATAAGGGTATTCAATGTTGGTATAATAAACTACTCTCCAATTTTCGGAAATATCAATTGTTCCATTGCCAGTAGCATACGTAGAATTATTAGTGTAATCGGTAGTTGA
Source organism: Actinomycetota bacterium (assembly GCA_023379515.1). The sequence goes on along the minus strand of JAMCQQ010000124.1, from coordinate 1,953 downwards.
AATACCGGATGCGTCATGATTTCCCACAACCCAACGCACTGGAGACACGGATTTAGCATATGGAGCTTCATATAGAGCTTTATCCTGTAAATAATCATCAAGGTTAGCAAAATCTCCCTGATACATATCTCCGATTCCCAAAACTAGATCTACATTTTCGGAATTAAAAATAGAGATAAGTTTTTGGGCAACATCTGCGCGGTTAGGATAAAGGACGCGATCGTAGTGGGTATCTGTTACAATACCAATTTTTGCAGCATAAGTTTTGCCTGTTGAAAGAAGATTAAATATAACTATTAACAAAAGAAGGAAACCAAATTTAGCAAAAAAATGCCCTCTTCGCTTGCGCATAATAAGGCATATTATATCATGTAGTAAGTAGTTATCTTAAAAAATGAGGCTAAATTACCACTTGACAAGGCTTATAGTTTTTACCCACAACCATACAATAACTTCTGAAGTTGTTTAATTATATATTCTTCTCCTTCAATATTATTATCTATTACTTCATAGCTTATTAAGGGAGTGTCAAAGTTTTTACACATTTTCCTTGCATAATCTAAGTTTAAAGGGTAATCCTTCCTTTTCAAAAGACGATTTTCCCTAATAGCCGTGTCTGCTTGTGCCAAAACAAATTTTGCATTTGGAAACTGGCTAAGAAACTGTTTTCTATATATTTCTTTTATGAATGTTTGTGAAATAACTATTTTGTCAAATTTTAATCTTAAACTTTCGCAACTTTTTATAATTCTTTTAAAAAAGATGTCTCTCATGTCTTTTTTAATTATATTCTGATTTCGAATTGCATGAATCATTTCATCAGGTAAATCTTTATCTCCATCGTGGAAATAAAAGTCAAAATGTTTTTCAAATATTTTGCCAACAAAAGTTTTACCTGCTCCCGGTAAACCAAAAACTACATATATTTGCATTGAGAAATTATAGCAAAAGAAGAAAGATGGAATGACTAGAAACTTTTATAGTTTCCGTTTTTTAGGACATCTGTTATATTTTATTCTTAAACCAATCGACAAGAATTTGCTCAACCTTATCTCTAAATGGGCCTTCTTTGATACTATGAGGAGCATCCTTAATAATAATATGTGTCAGCTTACTTTTATCTGTTACAGCATTAATATAATTTTGGATTGTTTGGCTTGGGACAACAGTGTCTTTTTCTGATTCAATGATTTGAATATTTCCATTGAAGTTATGCAATGCTTGTAATGCGTATGTTTCATTTGATTTTCTTTCCTTATTTCTCCATTCCACAAGTTGCGGATTATCGCTTCCACTTGCTTTGTATTTTGACTTATTAAATTCTTCATTTGGATAATCTGCCGGTACTCTCATTGATAAATTTTTAATTTTTCTTTTTTTAGATAACAAGGAAATAAGGTATCCACCAAAGCTTGAGCCAATAGCGTTAATACTATCTTTATCTATACCCCTTAGAGTTATTAAGTAATCATAGGCAGCTAAGACATCATCAAGAAATTCTTTTATTGTAAATACTTTAATATTTCCTTCGCTTTTACCGTGTCCCCGCATATCAAATAAGAAACAGGTAAAACCTAACTTTGATAGAGATTTAGCATATTGATAACTATTTTCCTTTTTACCTGTCCAACCGTGAACAAAAAGAATTGCCGGGTTTTTATCTTTTCTATTGGGCGGATAAAAAATTGTCGCATCCAATTTTAGATTATCAACATTAAATGAAGCATTTTGCACAATGGTATTATATCAGAGGAAATGCTTACTTTGATTCTCCTTTATATGTACTATTTGACAATGTGTATGCTTCTTCTTCGAAACGATTATGCCTATAACCTTTTGTAAGAAGTTCGTACAAATACAAAAATGGATAAATTACTGGATATTTATCACATTGTTTTACATGAATTATTTCATGCTCAAGATCATTAGGTAAAACTTTTGGACCAAGCAAAC
>JAMCQQ010000123.1 GCA_023379515.1 Actinomycetota bacterium | reverse complement strand
CCCTGCAGATATCAGGGCGGCAGGCGGTGTGGCACGAATGACTGACCCTGAAATAATACTGAAAATAATGGATACTGTTTCCATACCGGTTATGGCTAAATGCAGGATAGGACATTTTGCGGAAGCTCAGATTCTTGAAGCAATCGGTATTGATTATATCGATGAAAGCGAAGTCTTAACTCCCGCAGATGAAAAATATCATGTCAACAAATGGAATTTTAAGGTGCCTTTTGTTTGCGGGGCAACTAATCTTGGAGAAGCCTTAAGAAGGATTGGTGAAGGCGCAGCGATGGTAAGGACAAAGGGTGAACCAGGAACCGGTGATGTGGTTGAAGCAGTAAGACATATGAGAAACATAAAAGATGAAATTGCAAGAATAGCGGCTCTCCCTGTAGAAGAAATGATGACTGTGGCAAAGGAACTCGGGGCCCCGCACGAGCTGGTTTTGTATGTTCACGAATATAAAAGACTGCCGGTGGTAAATTTTTCTGCCGGAGGAATTGCAACTCCTGCTGATGCATCAATGATAATGCAGCTTGGAGCTGACGGAATTTTTGTCGGATCAGGAATTTTTAAATCAGAAAACCCCCTGAAGATGGCCCAGGCGATTGTTGAAGCCACTACTCATTATAATAATCCTGAAGTGTTGGCCAGGGTATCAAAGAATCTGGGAATGGCAATGCCGGGATTAAGTGTTGCCAAGATTGATCAGAAAGATATTGTTTCAAACCGGGGCTGGTAACATTAAGAATGATAGAAAAGGAAAAAATTACTGTAGGAGTGCTGGCGCTTCAGGGTGCTTTCAGGGAACATATAAAAGCTATTAAAAGAAGCGGGCATAATGCGTTAGAAGTAAGGAACGTCGAGCAGCTAAATGAAATTGACGGGTTAATAATTCCCGGCGGGGAAAGCACCACAATAAATAAATTAATTGAAAAATATGGTTTTAAGAAGGCTCTTGAAAATTTTTACAAATCTTCCAAGCCTATTTTTGGAACATGTGCAGGGTTGATTATTCTTTCAAAAAAAGTTACTGACAGTAAGTTTTGCCTGGGTTTTATCGATATTATTGCAGACAGAAATGCATATGGGAGGCAAATAGACAGTTTTGAAGAAAATATAGATTTGAAAAAAGTGCAGAGTTTAAATGGTTCAAAGTTCCATGCAGTTTTTATAAGGGCCCCGAAGATTAAAGAAATTGGCAGTAAAGTGGAAGAACTGGGCAGATATAAAAACGAGATAGTTCTTGCAAGAGAAGGAAATGTACTTGTCTGTGCTTTTCATCCTGAATTGACCGAGGATTTACGGATACACCAATATTTTATTGATATGATAAGGAAATCAAAGTATCATAAAAAGAATTAAAACAATTTATTCAAACGAATTTAAAAATAAGTAAATTCTGTCAATTAAATCTTAAAAGGGAGATTTGAAATGTCAGGTCATTCAAAATGGCATTCAATTAAGCATAAAAAGGCTAAAGAAGATGCTAAGAGGGGAAACATTTTTGGAAAGCTAAGTAAAAGCATAACTGTTGCTGCAAGAGAAGGCGGGAGCGGTGATCCTGATAATAATTTCGCACTTTCAAATGCAATAGCAAAGGCAAAAGAATACAATATGCCCGGGGAAAATATTGAAAAGGCCATAAAAAGAGGCACCGGCGAAATAGAAGGCGAGAAATTTGAAACCATAATGTATGAGGGTTATGGGCCAGGCGGAACCGCTATTATGGTTGAAGCAATGACGGAAAACAGAAACAGAACGGCTTCGGATATCAGAAATATATTTTCAAAAAGCGGCGGTAATCTTGGTGAAACCGGATGTGTGGGCTGGCTCTTTGAAAGAAAAGGCATAATATTGATAGAAAAAAGTACTGTAAGCGACGAAGAAGCATTCATGTTAAATGTAATCGATTCCGGGGCCGAAGATATTCAGGATGAAAAGGACTTTTATGAAATAACAGTCGGTCCTGCAGGTTTTATGAATTTAAGAAAAAATCTTGAAAAAAATAATATAAAAATTAAATCCAGTGAAATAACGTATGTTCCCAAAACAACTGTTGAAGTTTCAAAAAAAGATGCACAGAAAGTCCTAAGGCTCATTAATTTACTTGATGATTCTGACGATATACAGAACGTTTATTCAAATGTTGAATTAAGCGATGATATTTTAGAAGAGGTCGAATAGATATAAATTTTCAAAAAACAAATGACATGGGAAATGATCTGATCAGGGTATTAGGCATAGATCCTGGTCTCGAAACCACAGGAGTAGGTATTTTAGATATAAAGGGAAGCAAATTTATACCTGTTTATTGTGATTGTATAATTACAAAATCCAGCTTGCAAACTCATCAGAGGTTAAAAAATATTTATGAAACCCTGGAAGGAATCATTAATAATTACTGCCCGGATTGTCTTGCTATTGAAAATATTTTTTTCAGTGCAAACGTTAAGACGGCACTGGCTATTGGACAGGCAAGAGGGGTTTTATTGCTTGCCGGAAGCAAAAATAATCTAAAGATTTATGAATATACGCCTCTCCAGGTAAAGCAGGCAATAGTCGGTTATGGAAGAGCCACAAAAAAACAAATAAAATATATGGTAAAAATAATACTTGGTGTCAAAGAAGAATTCTTTCCGAAGCAAGATGATGCATGGGATGCAATGGGAATTGCCCTTTGCCATGCGAGCATGAGCAAATTTAAAGACAGGGTAGAAACTCATTTGAAAAAATGATATGAAGTTCTTATTGAGATAATGACCGAAAAATAACAGATAAATTGCCAGGATTTTTAAAATGATAGCCAGACTTAATGGAAAACTTATAGAGAAACTCCCGACGAAAGTAATTATAGACATAAGCGGAATCGGATTTGAAATTCTAATTTCAGGCAGGACTTATGAAAAACTTCCTGCTGTTGGAAATGTTACTTCTTTAAATATTTATACCCATGTAAGGGAAGATGAGATCAAACTTATCGGGTTCGGTATTGAAGAAGAAAAAGATATGTTTTTAAAATTAATCAGTGTCTCGGGGATTTCAGTAAAAATTGCCCTGAGCTCTTTTTCCATATATTCTGCAGATGAGCTGACAAGGATAATACTTTCCAAGGACGTGGATTTAATCAGACGAATCCCGGGTATTGGGAAAAAGCTTGCTGAAAGAATGATTGTTGAGCTTAAGGATAAACTTGAAGAAAGTGAATTTGAAAATTTGAAAACAGCCGGTACCTTTGAGAATGAAAAAATATCTGAAGTAAGGCAAGCTTTAAAAGCACTGGGATATAATACAAGAGAAATAGATAAAGTCATTGGAAAGATGAATATCGAGAATCTGAAGAATATGAGAACGGAAGAAATTCTAAAACTTGCCCTTAAGGAGGTATAAGTTATCAGACAAGATAGCAGTAATAATTCCGATAAATCAGTTAAAGGAGTAGAATTTGTGCCTGACAGAAGCCCTGAAGAGGACTTAAGTTTTATAACTCCAAAATACAAAAAAGAAGACAGCGAGTTAGATAAAAGTCTTCGCCCAAAATCTATTTCTGATTTTATCGGACAGGAAAAAATTGTGGAAAACCTGAAGATTTTTATAGATTCTGCAAAGAAAAGAAATGAGCCCCTAGACCACGTGATACTTTCAGGTCCTCCGGGACTTGGTAAAACCTGTCTTGCAGAGATAATAGCAAACGAGCTTGGGGTTAATTTTAAAATTACTTCAGGTCCTGCTATAGAACGTGCAGGGGACCTTGCTGCCATTCTTACCAATCTGGATAAATTTGATGTACTTTTCATTGATGAGATGCACAGACTCAACAGAGTTGTTGAAGAAATTCTATATCCTGTAATGGAGGATTATAAATTGGATATTATTATAGGAAAGGGTCCATCCGCAAGATCAATAAGAATAGATATAGCGCCATTTACAATAATAGGGGCAACAACAAGAATAGGATTAATCGCGGCACCGCTTCGGGATAGGTTTGGGGTACATTTACGTCTTGATTATTATAATATCGACAGCATTCTAAAGATTATTATCAGATCCGCAGAAATACTTGAAATGAATGTTACGGAGGAAGGGGCACATTCCATTGCTAAAAGATCAAGAGGTACTCCTAGAATTGCCAACAGGCTTTTGAAAAGAGTAAGGGATTATGCTCTCATCTATGGAGACGGCCAGATAAACGAAGTGATTGCTGAGAATGCTTTATCAAAACTGGATATAGATAAGCTTGGGCTGGATGTCATCGACAAGAAAATATTGCATACAATCGTAACCAAATTTGGCGGAGGGCCGGTAGGCGTAGGGACAATAGCAGTTTCCATAGGAGAAGAAGTGGATACGGTGGAAGATGTATACGAACCATATCTTCTGCAGCTGGGTTTTATAAAAAGAACTGCAAAGGGCAGGGTTGCCACAGAACTGGCCTATAAGCATTTGGGTATTGATAGAGATGATAAAGAAAAAGATGCAAGACTTTTTAAATAAAGAATACCTATGAAGCTTGATTTATTTTATTACGACCTTCCGGAGAAATTCATCGCACAGGAACCTTTGATCCAAAGAGACAGATCAAAATTAATGATTTTAAACAGAAAAACGGGTGAGATTTCTCATGATATCTTCTGCAACATTTCAGAATATCTAAAAAAAGATGATGTGCTTGTTTTAAATGAAAGCAAGGTTACAAAATGCAGACTGTCAGGTATAAAAGAAAATACTGGTGCAAAAATTGAAGTCTTTGTGTTGAGAAGAATAAAAGGTGAGAAATACCTGGTTTTGTTAAAACCTGCCAAAAAGCTATCGGTTTTAAGCAAGGTAAATATCGGAAATTACTATTTTTCCGTTATTGAGAAGCTTGGATACGGGAAAGCTGTTGTGGAATTCAATGCATCTCTTGATGATATTATAAATAAGTATGGAAAAGTCCCCCTGCCTCCCTATATTAAAAATGAAAACATCAGCGAAGAAAGATACCAGACAATTTATGCAAGAGTAAATGGTTCTGCAGCGGCTCCAACAGCCGGATTTCATTTTACTTATAAACTCATTAAAGAACTTAAAGGCAGAGGGATTAATTTTGCCAGGCTCAGACTGGATATAGGGCTGGATACATTCAGGCCAATAATTGAAGATGAAATAGAAGAACATGTGATCCATAACGAGTATTATTCACTTTCGGATAGTGAAGCAAATAAAATTAGCCGGTCCCTGCAGGATGGCGGAAGGATCGTTGCCGTGGGGACCACTTCAACAAGAGTTCTGGAAACTGTTTTTTCAAAAAAAGGTAAAATTTCGGGCGATAGAGGCAATACTGAACTATATATATACCCAGGTTATAAGTTTAAAGCTGTTGATGCTATGCTTACAAATTTCCATTTGCCTTATTCCACGCTTCTTGTTATGGTTAGTGCTTTTGCAGGCAGGGAGAATGTAATTAAAGCATATGAGGAAGCCAAAAAACATAATTACAGGTTTTTCAGTTTCGGTGACTGCATGTTGATAAGTTAAACTAAGATTATGTGATTATATGCTAAAACTAATGTAAAAATGACAGATAATAAGAACTTTTTTCAAATTCTAGGTAAAGATAAAAAGACAGCTGCCAGAACAGGTCTGATAGAAACCAGTCATGGAACAATTTCTACCCCTGTATACATGCCTGTTGGGACAAAAGCTTCTGTTAAAGCTATAGACCATCATGATTTGTATGAGATGGGCTGTGATATTATCCTTGGTAATCTTTATCATCTTTACCTTCAGCCTGGGATTGACGTGCTTGAAAAAGCAGGCGGCCTGCACAAATTTATGAACTGGAACAGGAGTATATTGACTGACAGCGGCGGCTTTCAGGTTTTCAGCCTCAGCAAAATCAGGAAAATTACAGACGAAGGAGTTCAGTTCAAATCTATAATTGATGGCTCAAGTCATTTTTTCTCTCCGGAAGATGTAATAAGGATGCAGTTAAGCATAGGTTCTGATATAGCTATGGTCCTTGATGAATGCATCGAATTCAACGAAGATTATAAATATACGCTGAATGCCGCACAAAGAACACTTAAATGGGCGGAAATTTCATTAAAAACAAGAGATAGGATAAATAAGGAAAAAAAAGACGGAATAAAAGTATTTGGCATAATTCAGGGAGGATTTATAAAAGACTTAAGAAGGTTTTGCGCTGAATCAATTTCTTCGATGGATTTTGATGGTATTGCAGTGGGAGGATTAAGTGTCGGGGAAAACAGGGACATTACTTTTGATATTTTAAAATATACGGTAAATTATATTGACAGGAGCAGGCCCTTTTATTTTATGGGATTGGGAGATCCCATTGGAATAATTTATGCAATTGAATGCGGTGTGGACATGTTTGATTGTGTTATGCCCACAAGGATTTCAAGAAATGGCAGCATCTTTACAAGTCAGGGAAAGATAAATATAAAAAATAAGAGGTTTACACATGATTTTTCACCACTTGACCAGTCATGTGATTGCTATACATGTGCAAATTTCACAAAATCCTACCTGAAGCATCTTTATAAGTGTAAGGAAATACTTGCAAGCATGCTGCTTACTGTTCACAATTTGAGATTTATGTTTAATCTTGTCGAAAATGCCAGAGGAGCAATAAAGGCGGGAAATTTCTTACAATTTAAGGAAGATTTTATAAAAAACTATAATATAGATTAAAATTAACGCAAGGAATTAAACAAAAATAAAATAAAGCATTGCAAATTTTTTAAAAATGTAAATAATAGTTATATTTGGTTATTTATAAAGCAACTTTTATAAATAATCATAGTTTGTTTATAAATAAACATATTAAACTTAGAATTCAGGAGAGAGAACAATGTCAAAGAAAATAATAGCTGTTATAGTTGCATGCATATTATTAATAGGCATCAGTGCAGTTTTTGTCGGCTGCAGCGCACTTTTCCCGACCACAACAACAACTGCTGCTTCAACGGCTGCCGGAGCAACAACTGCTACCACTGAGGCACCGACTGGGTTTAGAGCTATATTTGCCAGCTATGGAACGTGGATATGGCTGGTAATTCTGGCAGTTGCGTTTTATTTTCTGTTGATCAGACCTCAGAGGACAAGATCGAAGAAAGCCCAGGATTTACTTAGAAGCATTCAAAGAGGCGATGAAATTGTAACTATCGGTGGATTTTACGGAAGGGTTAAAGATGTTCGGGAAGATAGTGTAATAATTACAATTGCCGGCGGGGTAGACGTAAAGATCAGCAAAAGCGCTGTTGCAAGAAATTTAACCGGCGATCAAAACCAGAAAACGCCAACAGCGAAATAGACCGGTAAATAATTTCAGCAAAAATAATAATTTAAGCAAGAATAATTTAAAAAGATAACTTAAAAAGCTTGTAATTGGCTAAATAATTAGAAATGCAAAATAAAAGAATTCAAATTATAGTCATAGTTATTTTTGTAATAATATTGGGTGTGAGCCTTTATTATGCGTATCCCTTCCAATCTTCAATAAAGCTTGGTCTGGATCTTAAAGGAGGTACCCAGATTATATTAAAGCCAAGTGAAGTTGGTGTTGAGCAAGTTACGGATACTGCATTGGATAAGGCCCAGCTTGTTATATTGAATAGGATTGACAAGCTTGGTATATCAGAGCCCCTTATTACCAGAGATTATAATAAGAATATAATTGTTCAGCTTCCCGGTGTCGATGATCCTCAGAGAGCTATTGAACTTATTGGAAAAACTGCCCAGCTTGAGTTTAGAATTCTCGAATCTGTTGATAAAGACGGTAAACCCGTTTTTGGGCCAGTGCTGATGACCGGAGACAAGCTTGTAAAGGCTCAAGCAGGGTATGACTCCAATGGAAGAATTGTTGTTTCGATGGCTTTTAACGCTCAGGGGCAGGCAGAGTTTGCAAAGATAACACGTGAAAACGTAGGAAAACAGCTTGCGATAGTTCTTGACGGCGAGATGAAATCCGCTCCGAGAATAAAGCAGGCAATTGAAGGAGATGCGGTAATTGAAGGGATAGCTACACTGGCTGAAGCTCAGGACATTGCGCTTGTCCTTCAAACCGGTGCTCTTCCTGTAAATCTGGAAATGCAGGAAGCGCTGACAATCGGTCCAACACTAGGGCAGGATTCGCTAAGGCAAAGCATACTTGCAGGAGTTATAGGTTTTGCACTTATTGCTATATTTATGATAGCTCTGTATAGAGGTCTTGGCCTGGTATCATTAATAGGTCTTATATGTTATATAATCATATTCTGGGGAATTCTTGCAGCCTTAAAAACACCTCTGACATTACCTGGCATCGCTGGTACAATTTTAACCATCGGTATGGCGGTGGATGCCAATGTGCTTATATTTGCCAGAATAAAAGAAGAGATAATCAAAGGAAAGGGTAAATATGCAGCTTTTTCAGAAGGATTTAGAAATGCATTGAAGGCTATTATAGACTCAAATGTAACCACACTTATTACTGCTGCGGCACTTTACAGGTTTGGTACCGGGCCAATAAGAGGATTTGCCGTAACACTGGCAATAGGAGTTTTTATAAGCATGTTTACCGCTATAATTCTTGTAAGATCTATATTGTTTCTGATAGTAAATACAAGGGCAATTACACCGGGATTTATGGGAGTCAGGCTTCCTAAAATAACCAGAGAAGCAGCGAAGGAGAAATAATTGGCAAAGAAGAAAAAAATTGCTGCAAAAATTGCTGCAAAAAACATAGCAAAAACAAGGGACGAGGAGGCTGCTTTACCAAAAGAAAAATCTTATAGATTTGATTTCCTGGGCAAGAGTAAGTTTGTAATTATTATTTCTACGGTATTTATCATTACCGGGATAATATTTTTCTTTGTAAGAGGATTTAACTTCGGTATAGACTTCCGGGGCGGAAATTTAATGGAAGTGCAATTCAAGAAGACTATAACGATTTCACAGCTCCGGGGGACAATGGAGGAAATCGGTTATGGAAAAGCAATACTCCAAAGTACGGCATCTGACCGGTATATTATAAGAACGGTACAATTAACAGATGAAGAAAAAACCAAAATTCTTAATGATCTTGATAAGAAAATAGGAATAATAAAACCGCTTATCCAGGACAGAAATGTAGCTCCGGGATTTTCACAGACTATTATAAAGAATGCCTTGATTGCTGTTGCTATCAGTGTAGCAGGCATTTTAATATATGTTTGGATTAGATTTGCAGTCAGATTTGCGCTGGTTGCGATACTGGAACTGTTCCATGACCTTTTAATCATATTAAGTTTCTATTTAATATCTTACAGGGAATTCAATTCCACAACCATTGCAGTTATTTTAACAATACTTGGATATTCTTTAAGTGATTGCGTTGTCATATTTGACAGAATTCGCGAAGAGCTGAAATTCGGAAAAACAGAAAGATTCCCTGATCTTGTTAATTATTCTATAAATAAGACTATTGTAAGATCCTTAATTACCGGAACAACAACATTTTTCCCAATAATTGTTTTATTGATTGTTGGTAATGAAACATTAAAGGACTTCGGATTCGGTCTGCTTGTTGGAATTATATCAGGTACTTTTTCTTCAATATTTATAGGGCCTCCGGTTCTAGCGGCATGGAATAAAAGATTTCCGGTTTATAAGAAATAAGATGCAGCAATCCAGCCAAAAATGGATATGCATTCAAGCTAAAGATTTAAAGGATAATCTTGCCCAAAAAATAAATTGCAGCCCTGTTTTACTGCATCTTCTGGCAAACAGGAATATTAAGACAGAAGAAGAAATTAATTCTTTTTTAAATCCTTCGATAAAAACTCTAAAATCACCTGCCTTGCTTCCAAATATAGACAAAGCTGTGAGACGTCTAAAAAAAGCAATCAAAACAAAAGAATCAGTACTGATTTTTGGAGATTATGATACTGACGGAATTGTCAGCTCTGCATTAATGTTTAATTTTTTAAAAAAAGCAGGGCTTGATTCTGATATCTATATACCGGACAGATTTGATGAAGGCTATGATATAAATATGGACTTCATTAGGAACAGGGTATTTGAAAACGGCAGTGATTACATCGATGAATCTTCAAATAAGAAATTTAATAGCAGATATCCCCTGATTATCTGTGTTGACTGTGGAACCAACAGCAGCGAAGTAAAAGATTTTGTTTTAAGTGATAAAGGAAGCGGTTTTGACATAATCGTTTGCGACCATCATGAGCCAAATAAACACGGAGATTTTAAATCTGAACCAGCATCAGAATTAAAAAACCAGTATATTATAATAAATCCCAAGCTTCCTGACTCAAAATACCCCTTCAGGAATTTAAGCGGAGCAGGAGTGACTTTTAAATTCATATTTGCTGTTTTAAAAGGACTTGATGCTGGTATAAAATCAAAATTTGATAAAAACTACATCGGGTCGATGCTGGATCTTGTTGCAATATCTACAATAGCTGATTTGATGCCGCTTGTTGATGAAAACAGGGCAATTGTCTGCATCGGCTTAAAAATGCTCAAAAAAACTGTCAATTATGGCTTAAAAAAATTAATTGAAAAATTTCTCAATGACAAAAAAGATATAACAACCTATGACATTGGTTTTATAATTGCTCCCAGGTTGAATGCTGCAGGCAGAATTAAAAATGCAATGGACAGCGTAGAAATATTAAAAGAAGAATTTGAGGGAAAAAGTGGAAGCTATTATAGAAAAAATTTCCCATATCATTAATGATTTGGATTCATTTAATATAAAAAGGCAATTAATTCAGAAAGAAATCTTAAAAGAGATATTGGAATCTAAAAAAAATGATTTTGAAAGGATAGTAGGCGAGCATAAAATCTTTATAAGCAAATCTACGGAATGGAACGAAGGGGTGCTCGGTGTAGTTGCTGCGGAACTTGTGAAAAGATTTAATATACCGGTCATATTATTTAAAGAAGATAAAGGTAAATTGAAAGGATCAGGCAGAAGCATAGAGAAATTCGATCTTTTCAGCAGCATAAGCGTACTTAAGGAATATTTCATAAAATTTGGTGGTCACAGGCAGGCTTGCGGAATTACAATGGATACAAATAAATATGAAGATTTCAAACATGAGCTAATAAGAATTGCCCAAAACAATCTTGACGATATGGATATAAGAAAGCATTTTTACTATGATCTGGAAATAAATTTTTCTCTGATAAATAAAGAGCTTATTTCAGATTTAAAAAAGATGGAACCTTTTGGAATTGATAATCCAAAGCCTGTTTTTTTAACAAAAGCTTGCTTCATCCAGGAATCCAGACAGATGCGGGATGGCAGGCACATATCACTGTCACTAAAAAATTCGAACCTGATGACAAAGGCAGTTTTGTTTAACGTTGAAGATAAGGACCGGAAAATAATTAATACAGGAAATTATATTGATATACTTTTCACCATAGAAGAAAACAATTGGAACGGCAAAAAAGAGCCGAGGCTTGTAATTATCAGCTTAGACAAAAGTCCATCTACTTTGATTTCTATATAGTTTGATTTCCATATAGTTTTTAAATTTTTTAGCAATACTATATAATTAAAAAATCATCAAAATAGGATATATAATTATTGAATTTAGATTCAAATAACATATTAAACTTTTTAAAATGAACCCTGTTGAAGATAAAATTGAAAATGATATTGAAAAAATATCAGAAGAAGCTGTTGCAAAGGCTAAAGATATTGATACGGATGCGATGTTTGCCGGACTTGTTGCCAAAGTAAAAAGCTATAATCCGCAACTTGATGAAAAGCTGCTTACAAAAGCATATGAGATTGCAAAAAAATATCATGATACACAATACAGGAAATCAGGCGAACCATTCATCAGCCATCCGATAGAGGTCGCCAAAATTCTTGCGGACATTGAGCTTGATCAGACTTCCATAATTGCTGCAATACTTCACGACCTTATAGAAGACACGGAATTTACATACGAAAAAGTAAAGAAAGAATTTGGTGCTGCGGCGGCCAACATAATTAACGGTGTCACAAAGCTTGATAAAATAGTTTTCAGCAGCCGCGAGGAAAGACAGGTTGAGAATCTTCGGAAGATGATAATTGCCATGTCCGAAGATGTCAGAATTATACTTATAAAACTTGCAGACAGGCTCCATAATATGAGGACCCTGTCTTCGGTCAGTAAAGAAAAAAGACAGTTGAAAGCCATAGAAACTCTCGAAGTATATGCTCCTTTAGCACACAGGCTGGGAATTTATCAGGTAAAATCAGAACTTGAAGATCTAAGCTTCCAGGCGCTTTATCCAAAACGGTATGCAAAAATTAAAGAAATGGTTATTGAAAAAATCAAGCTTAGAAAAGACATTATGGACAATGCCATAAATGTCATTGCCGAGAAACTCAAAGAAGTTAATATACAGGCTGATATAAGCGGACGTGAGAAGACATATTACAGCATATATAACAAGATAACACAGCAAAACAGAAGATTTGATGATATTTATGACCTGCTTGCAGTAAGAATAATAGTCGAAGATGTCAAAAGCTGTTATGCAGCTCTGGGAATAATTCATTCCATCTGGAAACCGGTCCCAGGAAGATTTAAAGATTATATTGCAAATCCAAAATTTAACATGTATCAGTCTCTGCATACGACCGTAATCAGCAGCAAGGGAGATCCGCTCGAAATACAGATAAGAACATTCGAGATGCATAAATTTGCCGAATATGGAATCGCCGCTCATTACAAATATAAGGAAGGCATTTTAAAACCTACTGAGTTTGACAAAAGAATTACCTGGATAAGGCAGCTGCTTGACTGGCAGAAGGAGCTAAAGGATCCACAGGAATATATGGAATCTCTGAAAATGGACTTGTTTGCGGAAGAAATTTTTGTCTTTACCCCAAAGGGCAGAGTGGTGAACCTCCCCAGGGGTGCAACACCAATAGATTTTGCATATCAGATTCATACTGATATCGGGCATAACTGCATCGGCGCTAAAGTAGACGGCAGTATGGTACCGCTCGAAAGCAGGCTTGAAAATGGCAATATTGTTGAAGTAATAGTTTCAAAAACCCCAAAAGGCCCCAGCAGGGATTGGCTCGGTATTGTTAAAACTACGAGTGCAAGAAATAAAATAAGGCAATGGTTCAGCAAGGAAGAAAGGCTTGAATCATACAACACTGGAAGAGAATTGATGCTCAAAACTTTGCGTAAGAACAGTCTGGCTTTTAAAGATATTCCCTCTAAAGTTTTTGAGGAAGTTGCAAAAGAGTTAAATTTTGAAAACATAGATTCACTATTCAGAAATATTGGTTCTCATAAAGTTTCGACTCATCAGGTTTTCACAAAAATTATTAAGAATTTAAACCAATCCGAAGAGCGGGAAAAAGAAATAGGAATTGAAGATATCGCACATAAAGAATCTGTTCAAAGGACTGGAAGCAGTGGTGTTATTGTAAAAGGTATGGACGGTGTTCTTGTTACCATTGCCAGATGCTGTAATCCTGTTCCCGGAGACAAGATAATGGGTTATATTACCAGGGGCAGAGGAATTTCTGTCCACAGAACAGACTGCAATAATATTAAAACTCTTATGAAGAATGAGGAGCAAAGATTTATTGAGGTTAAATGGGATAACTTTGCACCTCACAAGTTTAATGCTGAAATTCAAATCGAAGCGATGGATAGAACAAAGCTGCTGCGCGATGTAACAAATGTAATAAGTGAATACGACTTGAATATTATCAATGCCAGCACCTTAAGAACAAATAAGAGCGGACTTGTAAAATTCAGGTTTATCATAGAAATAAGCAATAAATATATATTAAAAGACATATTAAATAATTTAAAACAAATAGAGTCGGTTTACGACGTTTACAGAGTTTTACCCAGAAAGTAAAGTTATAAAAATGGCGGCAAAACAGGAAGTAAAAAAGATGGTCCTTGGAGAGTTTGCGGTAAACTGTTATATTTTAACAGTAGATAATGCCAATATAATTATTGATGCGGGTGCAGAACCGGAATTAATTGAAAAATATTTAAACGATGAAAAAATTATTCCCGACTTTTTACTGAATACTCATGGGCATTATGACCATATCGGAGCTGTTACGGAAATATAGGTTTTTAATATTAATCCTTTTTACATACACAAGTCCGAAGAATTTTTAATTAAAGATCCAGGGAAAAATATGTCTTCTTATTTATGCGAAAAAGGATTAATATTAAAAACCTATAACTTGATAGACGATAAAAATATAAGCTTTTTTAATAAATATGGGCTAAGAATTTTCCATACACCGGGACATACACCTGGCAGCATAACTATTGCATATCAGGATTTATTGTTTACGGGAGATCTGCTTTTTAAAAGTTCGATTGGAAGGACGGATCTTCCAGGAGGTGACGGCAATGTAATAAAAAGATCGCTTGCTTCATTAAAAAAATTGAAAAGCCTGAACCCTGAGTTTAAAGTTTTACCCGGACATGGAGAGAGCAGCATGCTGGATTATGAATTTAAAAATAATTATTTTTTAGCAGATGATTTTTTAAGAGAGGTTGATCAAAATTGATTACAGGTTCACCAAGAGGGACAAGCGATATTTTCGGTCAGGACATGAAGTATAGAAATTTTGTCATCTCGACAGCTGCAGAACTATTTAAAATTTTTAATTATATGGAAATAATAACCCCTGCTTTTGAACATACCGAAATTTTTGACAAGAGTATTGGAGACAGCACCGATATTGTTCGGAAAGAGATGTACACTTTCCTTGATAAGAAAGGCAGGTCACTTACACTCAGGCCCGAAGGTACGGCACCTGTTGTCCGAGCAGTTATTGAGCATAAAATGTATGCGGAGAATCTGCCGCTGAAGCTTTATTATATAGAAAATATGTTCAGGTATGAGCGTCCGCAAAAAGGGAGAATGAGAGAGTTCTGGCAGCTGGGAGTTGAGGCAATCGGAAGCCCCGAACCTTTTATAGATGCAGAAGTTATCTGGCTGTTAAACACGCTTTTTGAAAAGCTGGGATTTAAAAACTTGAAGCTTCTTATAAATAGTATGGGATGCATAAAATGCAGGAATAAATACAAAGAGGTGTTAACAGATTACTTATTTCCTAAAAAGGAAAATCTCTGCCCCGATTGCCAATACCGACTTGAAAAAAACCCTCTGAGAATATTTGACTGCAAAGTAGAACAGTGCGGGCAAGTCATAAAAGATTCACCAAAGATTTATTCATATATATGCGCCGATTGCCGGCAGCATTTTGATCAGGTAATAGATTTTTTAAAGACTTTGAACATAAACTTTATAATCAAGGAAGATCTGGTCAGAGGATTTGATTATTATACCAGGACTATTTTTGAAATAATATCGGAGGACCTGAAAAGTGTGCAGAATGCTTTGGGCGGGGGAGGCAGGTATGATAAGCTGATCGAACAGCTTGGTGGTCCTGACATTTCTTCAATAGGTTTTGCTGTTGGGCTGGAACGAACTTATATCCTAATGAAGCAGCTTAATTTGAATCTTACTGCACCGGATAATAGAAAAACGGCGCTTGTAATCCTTATGGATAGATCCTATCAAAAATATGCACTTTCACTTATCAAATCCATAAGAGATAACGGCTATACTTGCGATTTAAACTATGGAATAAAAAGCATAGGTTCACAGATTAAATCGGCCGAAAAAAATGCCTATGATTTTGTTATCATTATCGGTGAAGATGAAGTCAAAACTGATTCTATCACAATTAAAGATATCAGAAAATTTACTCAGTATAAGTTAAACTGGAAGAACGAGAAGGCAAAAATTTTTGAAATATTTGACAGATGAAGCAGGAGATAAGGAATGTCAGAAAAGTTTGATTTCAGGAAAAAAATTAATTTTAATATTTACGGAACCGGACTGCGAACACATCTTTGCGGGGAGCTGAGAAAAAATCATGAAGGGATCAATGTTATGCTCTGCGGCTGGGTTAATAAAAGAAGGGATCATGGAAAACTGATTTTTGTTGACTTACGTGACTTTTCAGGCATTGTCCAGGTTGTTTTTGACGCAAATATAAGTCCAGTTTCATATAATTCTGCAAAAGATTTAAGAACAGAATATATCATAGCAGTAGCAGGCAAAGTAAAAACCCGTTCGGGCGAAACTATAAATAAAGATCTTCTTACGGGAGAAATAGAAATATCCACTCAGGAAATAAGGATTTTAAACACTTCCAAAACTCCGCCTTTTATGCTTGATGACAGAGCAAAGATAGATGAAATTACAAAGTTAAAATATAGATATGTGGATCTGCGTACCGAGGATATGCAAAGCAATATAAGGCTGCGCCATGAAGTTACGACAATTACGAGGCAATATCTGAACAGCCAAGGTTTCATAGAAACCGAGACACCGATACTTGCCAAGAGCACCCCTGAAGGCGCGCGTGATTTTCTTGTACCTTCGCGGTTAAATCCAGGTACTTTTTATGCACTTCCGCAATCACCGCAGCTATTCAAGCAAATTCTGATGTTTTCGGGATTTGACAGAATTTACCAGATTGCCAGATGCTTCCGGGACGAAGATTTAAGGGCAGACAGACAGCCCGAGTTTACCCAGATTGATCTTGAAATGTCATTTATCAAAGTTGACGATGTGATAAAGCTTGTTGAAGGATTGATTTATAAGATATTCAAAGAAGTAAAGGGTGAAGAAATTAAAATTCCATTTGTAAGAATGACCTGGAAGGAAAGTCTGGAGAATTATGGAAGCGATAAACCTGACTTGCGTTTTGATATGAAGCTTAATGACGTTACAGATATATTCAGAGATAGCAAGTTCAATATTTTTATAAATGTATTGAATAAAAAGGGTTGTATCAAAAGTATCGTAGTTGATGACTGCAATGAGTTTACAAGAAAAGAGCTTGACGGTCTTGTGGATATGGCTAAAAAATATGGTTCAGGCGGTCTGATATGGATAAAAGTTGAAGAAAACCAGATATTAAATTCTCCAATTTCCAAATTCCTCTCATCTGAAGAAAAAGAAGAATTAATAAACTTTCTAAAACTTAAAGAAAAAAATCTGGTTCTTATCGTTGCGGATGAATTTATAAAAACCTGCATGGCCCTTGGGTCCATAAGAAGTCATATTGGTGCCAAATTGAATTTAATAGGAGAGGAAGAATTTAAATTTACATGGATCGTGGATTTTCCATTATTTGAATGGGACGAAAAAGAAAAAAGGCTTTCTCCTACTCATCATCCATTTACCAGACCGGATAATGAGACTCTAAAATATTTGAAATCCGATCCGCTTAAATTGAATTCACTTGCTTATGACATTGTTTTGAATGGGAATGAGCTTGGCGGCGGATCAATCAGAATTAACACTATCGAGCTTCAAAGAGAAATATTTAAACTTCTGGGATTTGACGTTAAGAGAATGGAAGATAATTTTGGATTTTTGCTTAGAGCTCTTGAATATGGTGCGCCACCTCACGGCGGGATAGCTCTGGGACTTGACAGGCTGATAATGCTTATCGGAAGGCTTGAAAGCATAAGAGAAGTAATAGCATTCCCAAAAACACAGTCAGCAGTGGATATAATGACAGAATCTCCCTCACCGGTAACGGAACAACAGCTAAGTGAAGTAAATATCAGGCTTGCAAAGTTCAAAAAAGAAATCGAAGAATAGAGTTAGCTTTAACCTTTTACCAGGCGGTATGTTTCTCTGGCAATAATAAGTTCCTCGTTTACTTTTACGATGCAGACAGGCACTTTGGAACTAACGGAAGATATTAATCTTTCACCCAGCGAGTCGTTATAATTTATTTCTTTTTCAATACTTATACCAAAAACACTTAAATCTGCAAGGATCTTTTCTCTGGCCATAGGAGAATTTTCTCCAATTCCTCCTCCGAAAATAATTAAATCAACTCCGTCCATAACAGCCGCATAGGCCCCTATATATTTTTTTATCCTGTAACAATAGGACTCAAAAGCCCTGATACAATCCGGGTCGTTTTCCATGACACCTTTTTGAATATTAACGAAGTCAGTGTATTTTCTTGAAAGACCCAGTATGCCTGATTTTTTGTTTATTATATTATCTATTTCTTTGGTGCCGATATCTTCCTTATTCATAAGGTAGGGAAGTATTGCCGGGTCCACATCTCCGCTTCTTGTAGACATTATAAGACCTTCTGCTGGGGTAAATCCCATAGATGTGTCTATACTTATACCATTTTTAACCGCCGTAATGGAGGAACCTCCTCCAAGCATAAGTACGATTATCCTGATTTTCTTTAAATCTTTTCCTGTTATCGCTGCTCCCGTCTCAACCATATAAGTATAGGCTATTCCATGAAAACCATATTTTCTTATGCGGTATTTTTCATAATATTCATATGGAATGCCATATAAAAAAGCATGAGACGGCATATTCTTATGGAAAATATTATCGAATATACCGGTGTTTATGGTATCCTTACCAAAAACATCAATAGATACTTCCACTCCGACAAGATTAGGAGGGTTATGAAGAGGAGCCAAATCAATGCAATCTCTTAAGGTTTCCACCATCTGATCATTGATTATCACATGAGAGGCTACCTTATCTCCAACATTTACTATCCTGTGACCAACTGCATGGATTTCCTTTTTATCTTTTATGACACCTGTTTTGGGATTGGTTAGTTTATCAATTATAAAATTAAGTCCGGCTCTATGATCTGCAATATGCACATCATTCAAATTCCCTGATCCTGATCTTGTTTTAAAGCTGATAATGGATCTATCAAAGCCTATGTTTTCTATCCTGCCGCTCGCAATTTCATCCTCTGAGGGCATCCTGTAGAGTTTGAATTTTATAGAAGTTGAGCCTGAGTTAATTGTTAGAATGTTCACGTTCAAAAGTATACATTGTTGTGATAAATTTTGACAAGCTAATTTTTAAAAAATTTATTAAGTTTTTGAAGTTAAAGCTGCCGTTAAAACACTTCCCAAATTGAATAAACCAGCAAATTGTGATAATATCAAAGTCAGATACTCTGTTTTTCTCGTAGCTAAAGTTAATTTTTGTGCCAACAAATTAACGTAGGAAGCTCAAACTTAGTCTGCGGCATAAATGCCCTCAAATTCTGGGACTTATAAAACAGACAGGAGAGCACCCTCTTCGTAAGGGGACGGGCATTAAAAAACTTCTACTGGTTACGAAAAAATGGGGTATCGTTTTATAAAACCTTGAATAAAATTTTGAGATAAAAACCAGAATGGATATCAGAAAAACTTATTTGGATTATTTTGTAAAAAAAGGGCATCTGCAGATGCCATCTGCAGGTTTAATCCCTGACGATGATCCGAGTGTACTGCTCACCACTGCGGGGATGCAGCAATTCAAACCTTACTATCTTGGAGTTAAAAAACCGCCAAAGAACAGAATTGTTACCGTTCAGAAATGTTTCAGGACAAGTGATATTGACAAAGTAGGCTATTCTGATCAGCACCTTACTTTTTTTGAAATGCTCGGCAATTTTGCATTTGCTGATTATTTTAAAAAAGAAGCTATAAATTTTGCAGCAGATTTTATCCTGAATATATTAAAAATTCCTATAGAAAAACTTTCGGTTGGAGTTTTTGCAGGAGAAGGGGAAATCCCTGAAGACAAGGAAGCAATCCGGTTGTGGGTTAAACATGGAATCCCGGAAGAACGAATCTATAAATTTGGGAAGAGTGAAAATTTCTGGGGACCTGCAGGTGACACAGGTCCTTGCGGACCATGCACTGAAATTTATTATGATTTTGGTAAAGAATACGGCTGTGGTGATAAAAACTGCAGTCCTTTATGTGAATGTGAAAGGTTTTTGGAAATTTGGAATCTGGTATTTACTCAATACAATTTTACCGGTAACTGCTATGATGAGCTGCCAAATAAAAATATTGATACAGGGATGGGGCTCGAGCGTATAGAAGCAGTCCTTGAAAAAAATCCTTCAGTTTTTGAAACTGTTCTTTTTAAAGACATTGTCAGCAGGATTGAGAATATTTCCGGTAAAAAATTAACAATAAAAAAAGATAAAAATTTCAATCCTGAAATAAATAAATGCATAAAGATAATTGCAGATCATAGCCGTGCTGTAAATTTTCTTATCTCTGATGGAGTTGTACCCTCTAATGAAGGAAGAGGATACATTTTAAGAAGAATCATAAGAAGAGCCATAAGATTCGGAAGGCTGTTAGGTATAAATGGTCAATTCTTAAATGACATAGGTGAAGCAGTAATACAAAATTATTCTTCAAATTACCCTGAACTAAAAGAAAAACGGGAGATGGAAATCAGGATTATAAATGATGAAGAAAAAAGATTTTCAATTACATTGAAGGAGGGCACGAAAATTTTATCCCAAAAAATAGAAGAGCTTCAGGCTTTGGGATCGAAGTATCTAGATGCAGAGCTGGCTTTCAGGTTGTATGAAACATATGGTTTCCCGATAGAATTAACAGTAGAAATTTTAAAAGAAAATAATCTAAATATTGACATGCAGAAATTCAATGAGTTTATGAAAGGACATTCCGTCAAATCAAAGAATAAGACAAGTTTTGACAAGAAGATTGATAAAAATCTTGACCTATACAAGCAATTTGTGAACCAATTTGAAGTAAATTTTACCGGTTATCAGGAAAACAAGTCAAGTTCAAAAATAATGGGTATTATCAAATATAACAAAATTGACAGAACAAACGGCAGTTCCGGCAAAAGTGCACCAGTCTCAACAGATAATACCGGCAGCAGCGGTGTTCTTACAAATACTTTAAGCAAAGGCCAGGAGGGTGAAATAATATTGAAATCCACTCCATTTTACGGCGAAAAAGGTGGAGAGATAGGTGACAGAGGATTTATAAGAAATAAAATTACTTCAAGTCTTTTTATAGTAGAAGATTGCAAAATTCCATTGGAAGGTATTATCATACATAAAGGAATAGTCAAAGAAGGTAAATTTAATGTAAATGATGAAATTACAGCACGGCT
>JAMCQQ010000122.1 GCA_023379515.1 Actinomycetota bacterium | reverse complement strand
TAATCCTGTATTGTTTTTTATTTAATTCCGGAATAATTAACCGGCTTGGCAAGACAGAAACAAAAAATACCGTTTCGGATTTCAGTCCTCTTGAGATGAGAAGAGGGTTCAGTATCAGTTCAAGCATTCTTAATTATAAATGGAAGAATTATGAAGTTAATCTGATAGATGCACCAGGTTATATGGATTTTATCGGACAGGCCATCTCTGCCATGAAAGTCGTCGACGGGCTTATCGTGGTAATAGATGCCAAGTCAGGTATTCAAGCAGCTACAGAAAAGATAATTGAACATCTAAAGCAAAGTCCCAAGCCTGCTTTTATTGCAATCAATAAATTGGATCAGGAGAATGTGGATTTTTCAGGTACTGTCGAAAAAATAAAAAACAATACAGGATTAAATCTTGTTCCGATAACAATTCCCATAGGTGAAGGCGAATCTTTTAACGGTATTATGGATTTACTGCAGAACCAATCATATCTGTATAAGAATGGTGTATTTCAGGGAGTAAAATCTGCAGTTGATGAAAGTAAAAAATCAGAGATTGAAAATTATCATAACAGCCTCGTTGAATCAATAGTTGAGACAAACGATGATCTTTTAAATAAATATCTTGACGGCGAAAAAATTGAAGCTTCCAGTATAAGCGGCGTACTTAAAAATGCAGTCATGGACAACAAGGTAATCCCGGTTTTTGCAATATCTTCAGGTAAAAACATCGGTATTGATATATTGATGGATTACATAAATAATCTGATGCCTTCACCTCAGGAGGTCCAACCTTTGAAAGTCAAAGAAATTGGAAAAAATACCGAGATAGAAATAAAACCATCAAGCGACGGGCCGGTTCTTGCTTATGTTTTTAAAACAATGGCCGACCCTTATATCGGCAAGCTGTCAATATTCAGAATTTTTTCGGGCACAATTAAAGCAAATGGCAGTTATTATTTGCCGGGAACGAAGAGTTCACATAAATTCACCAATTTATTTGCACTGCAGGGTAAAGAACAGTCAGATTTAAGTGAAGCAACATGCGGGGATATAGCAGCAGTTTCAAAGATTATGGACATATCCAACGATGATACAATTTGCAATGCAGATAAGCCTGTTGAAATGGAAAAAACGATATATCCTGAACCTACGCTTCCCAGGGCTATAATACCTGTAAGTAAAGGTGATGAGGAAAAAATCGGTATGGGCCTGTCAAGGATAATTGAAGAGGACCCAACCCTTAAAACCGAATTAAATCTTGAAGTACATCAAACTATTGTATGGGGGATGGGAGATCTCCATCTTTCGGTTGTCAAGGAAAATCTTAAGGAAAAATTCGATATAGATGTAAAAATGTCCACACCTGAAGTAGCATACAAGGAAACCATTAAAAAAGATGCCCAAACGGAATACAAATATAAAAAACAATCCGGAGGCAGGGGCCAGTATGGTCATGTATTCATTGAATTAAAACCGCTTAAAAGTGGTGAAGGCTTTAAATTCGAGGACAGTATTTTCGGTGGTGCAATACCAAAAAATTATATTCCCAGTGTTGAAAAAGGAATAAGAGAATCACTCATTGCAGGAACCCTTGCAGGTTTTCCGGTGGTTGACGTTTATGTAAATCTCTTCGATGGTTCGTTCCATACAGTAGATTCTTCTGATATGGCTTTCAAATTGGCAGCTTCTATGGCATTTAAAAAGGGGATGTCCGAGGCCGGACCTGTAATTCTTGAACCTATAATGGAGCTTGAAATTACGATTCCTGAAAGATATATGGGTGATATAATTGGAGATATCAACTCAAAGAGAGGAAAAATCATCACTATGATCCCGGCTGAAAACAAAACCCAGATAATAAAAGCAACTATACCCCAATCAGAGGCCTTTAATTACTCCGTAGATTTAAAATCAATTACTCAAGGCAGGGGTATGTTCAAGCAGAAATTTTCTCATTATGAAGAGCTGCCTTCACATTTAGCTCAAGCTTTGATAGATGAAAGGAATAAGGATAAAAAAGAATGAAAAAAAATTACAATAAGTATACAAGCATTGGTGACAGGTTCCCTTATATTATTTTTGCATTGATAATAATAAGTGCGGTAATTTTTATCCTGTTATTTAAAGCAAGGTATCCTCTGCCTTTTTTTTCCGGTGGCTCTGCAAAAACTGATGCAACATCCGTATCTTATTCTATTTTTATCTCTTCTCCTTCAAATGATCAGATTTTTGATCTGGTCAGCAGCAGCGAAACGGTCCCGATTGTAATAAAATCCAAAGATATAGAGAGTCTTGATTATAAATTAAAACTTATTGTAAATGGTAAGGATGAAATAAAAACATTCAGTTCTCCTCCATATGAGTACAATTGGAACCCGGAAAAATCTGGTGATTATGAAATCGTTGCAAACCTGGTGGATGATAAAGACAATATCATTTCAAGTTCCAATAAGATTAAATTTGCTGTTAAATATGAAAATGAATCTACGGACACAACGTCAAGAAGTATAGATATCGAAAAAAAGAAACAGGAGGCTCTTGATGGCTCCCAATACAGGACCCAAAACGGAGCACCCGTTTTTGCTTTTAAGGCTTATACTGCTCCGATTATTGATGGCAGCATAAATGAATGGGGAATTTTTGATGAAGCCTCTATTTCGAATCCTACTATAAAAAAAGAGAACTTTACAAATTTAAAGGATTGCTCCGGTATCTATTATACAAGTTGGGATGATGCAAATTTTTATCTGGCAGTTCAGGTAACAGACGACGTGTTCAACCAGTCATTTACAGGTAACCAGATAAATAAAGGAGACAGCCTATCCATAGTTTTTGACACTGATCTTGCTGGTGATTTTAGTATTCCTTTTTATTCAGGTGATGACCTGCAAATTGACCTTTCACCCGGAAACTTTGCAGGAATCCCGGCTGAAGCGTATATTTACTATCCATCCGAAGTTCCAAAAGGCGTTGAGGTTGCATCAACCAAACTGGCAAAAGGATATATAATCGAGGCTGCTATTCCATGGTCAAATTTCGTTAGTTACGGACCAAAAGATATAGATGTGATGGGATTTACAATTTCAATTTTTGATACTGACAACCTTGGATCTACCGAGCTTGTGGTATCATCTTCCAAACAATTCGAAATCAACAATGTGACCATGCTTGGTACTCTTGTTCTCATTGATGGCGGAGATTTACAGGCTCAGACAACAGAAGGAAGCGGGACAACGGACACGACATCAGGAACCACGGCAACAAATTAAAATCACTAACCGATAGATACAAAAATTTTTATCAAACTCTACTTCTTGAAAGATGGTTCAGGGTATTTAAATTAAGATTATATTATTTGTTCTTGTAAATTTATGGACTTTCATATTCACCATAAGTTTTAGGTAATCAGCATACCCAAAAGTCTTTATGAGCCCCGCAATCTTAAGCCTCAGACAACTAATAAAATATAACCTAAATAAGCTATTATAAGCTATTTCTCATCATAAGAACCTTGTTTAACCGGAGGAGAAAATACATAGACTATATGCATTGTCTTTTTACTTTCATTTTTTATACTATGCTTTACAGTAGGTGGAATATACGCAATACTTCCCTCCCTTATTTTTTCAGATTTTCCATCAAAAAACATTTCGCCATGTCCACTAATAAAATATATTATTTCTTCTTCATTTTCATGGACATGCTCAGGAGCATGTGAGTTTGAGGGGAAATCTGCCGTACCAAAACACATATTTTGTGATTTTCCGAAATGCCATGGACTAACTATCATCTTATGCTTTCTTCCAGGTAAATCCTTTGCTTCGATTTCGCTTTCATGAACTATATACATTATTCCCTTCCTTTCTATCTTATCTTTACAATTAACATTTCAAAAAGATTAAATTTTTCTAAACATAAATATCCATATGATTAATTCTTGCAGTTAATACAATTATTTTTTTTTATATTAAGGATAGCGCTAACATTTTATAATAAAAAAATTATTTAATTTATTTAACAATTTATTTTTTAATATCTTCCAAAAGTCTTATTGCTGTCTTTACTATATAATCTGTATCCATATCATATTTTTTTAATAGCAGCTTATATTCACCTGATTCAGCAAAAGTATTTTTTAACCCTACTTTTTTTACAAAGATAGGATATTTATCACAAATAAAATCGCTTACGGCTGAACCTAAACCATTTTTTATCTGATGGTCTTCCACGGTTATAATGCCTTTTGAGCAGTGTGCAAATTCATAAATATACGCTTCAGCCAAGGGTTTTAATGTATGCATATCAACAACACTTGCACTAATTCCCAGCTTTTCTAATCTCTTAGCAGCCTCCACGCATTGATATACCATATCTCCTATTCCTATTAAGGCTATGTCTTTTCCTTTAACCAGTATATTTGCTTTTCCAATTTTAAATTCCTCATTTCCATTATAGATTGGCGGGACAGCATCTCTTGTAAAACGCAAGTATACCGGACCTTTATAGTGGTATGCCTGTCTAACTATTTTTCTTGCTGAATAATAATCTGCAGGCATAATAACTGTCATATTGGGAAATGTACTTACTATTCCCATATCCTCTGTTGCCTGGTGTGTTACTCCATCACTACCTGGAGTGAGCCCACCGTGAGATACAGCTATTTTTATATTTAACTTAGGATAGCAGACGAATGTTCTTATCTGCTCACATGCACGCATAGAGGCAAAAACTGAATATGTTGAAACAAAAGGAGTAGCACCGCATGAGGCAAGTCCGGCTGCAATTGCCATTTCATTTTGCTCTGCAACTCCGACGTTTATAAATCTATCAGGAAATTTTTTAGCAAAATAACTTGTTCTTGTTGATTTGCTAATATCAGCTTCTAAGACTACAATATCAGCATATTCTGATCCCATTTCTTCCAGTTCTTTCCCATAAGCATCTCTTGTTGGTGCAATTTTATTTAATTCTTCCAAACTTACTTTTCTCCTTACTTTTTAGACTGCTTATAGCACTTGTATATTCTTCATCATTTGGTGCAATTCCGTGCCAGTCACACTTATTTTCCATAAAGGAAACTCCCCTACCTTTAACTGTGTTTGCAATTATTGCTGAGGGAGAATTAGTTGTTTTTTTGGCAATGTCTACTGCTCTTAAAATCTCCTGAATATTGTGGCCATCTATTGACTGCACATGCCAGTTAAAAGCTTCCCATTTGTCTGCCAGGGGCTCTAACGGCATTACTTCATCAGTTGTACCGTCAAGCTGCAGATGATTATAATCGATAAAAGCTACCAGATTGCCAAGTTTATACTTTGCAGCAGTCATGGCAGCTTCCCAAACTATTCCTTCATCTATTTCGCCATCACCCAGCAGGACATAGGTATAAAAGCTCTTATTAAAAATCTTAGCATGCAAGGCCATACCGCAGCCTATGGAGAGCCCATTTCCAAGTGAACCAGTAGTCATGTCAATACCAATAGTTTTATTCATATCAGGATGACCTTGAAGCGGGTAATTAATTTCCCTTAATTTCCACAATAATTTCCTGTCAAAATATCCCCTTTTAGACAAAGCTGCATACCATATAGGACAACAATGACCTTTAGATAAAATAAATCTATCTCTATCTTCCCGGTAGGGGCTACCGGGATCTATATTCATTATGTTAAAATATAATGAAGTAACTATATCCGCTGCAGATAGTGATCCTCCTGGGTGACCTGATTTAGCTATATGAATCATCTTAAGTACATCACAACGAAGATTATTTGAAATATCCTCCAGTTCATTAATGTTAAGATTTTCAGATTCGTCTGTTTTATAGTTATTTATATTCATATTTTCCTTTTCTGCTCTTATATTCTTGCAATACTTCTTGAGTTAATTTTTTTATTTTCAATTTGTATTCTAAATTTGATATAGCATCATTATAATTTAAAATTAAATTTAAATGAGATTTCGTATCATACTTTTTATTATTTTCTTATTACTAACCTTTTCTAAATTTCAATATCAAGTGAGTTAGGGATAATCATAAAAATATTTTTGGACATTCAAGTTGCAATCTACCGGTACAGTATCTATATTGAATTCTTTTATAATATCATCACTGATATATGCTAGCTGCTGATATCTATCATAGATTTTCAAGCATTCATTTTTTCCCAATTTTTCAAGTAAATCAGAATAAGCTTTTACATGAATTCCCGATACTGTCATAGTACCCAAATCTATGGGAACCCTATCAGGTTCTTTTTTTTGTAAAGATATATTTAGTCTTGTTTTTGAATTAATTTCTTTTTTCATATATTAATTTTCTATTTGCCTTTACCTGATACTTCTTCTATAAGGATATTAATATTTTCTGGATCTGTTGCATTCAATCCACCACCGGCAGATATTATAAATCCTGGATAGGTACTGGCTTTTTTTATTAATTCTTTTACAATGTTTCTAATTAAAACTTTATCTTTGCTAAGCAATATCCCGGTAGGGTCAATATTGCCCATCAGCGCTACTTTTTTGGTTATAAGCATTTTTTCGATTAATAATTCCACACTTGTATCAGGGCCAAAGTTAAATATATTCATCTCTACATTCAACAAGTTTTCAACTATATGATCCGATTTGGTATCATTATGAAAAACAAAAATTTTATCTTTAAAATTTTTTCTAATTTTGATATGGCATGGAAGTAAAAAATCTTCATAAAAATTTTTACTAATAAGACCTGAAATATCATCGGTTAATAAAAATCCACCGGCAAAACTATTAATCTCAAATTGTTTATCTAAAAAACTAATAATAAATTCTGTACAAAATAAAAGTAAATTTTTGATAATTTTAGGTTCCGAATACATATTTATTAATAAATTATCGATCCCTATTAAATAACCGGCAAGTTCGCCTGGTCCAATTGACCAGCTAAAATTCAGGTTATTTGTAAAACTTCCCTCTTCAATAAATCTTCTCAAGGCATTAAAATACCATGGCCCAAAACCTTCTTTTTTACAATCAGGAAGTTTTAAATTTTTTACATCATTTATATTTTTAATAACTGCTTCAGAAACACATGGGGAGCTGTTTTCATACCATGCAATCCTGGATCCAAGCGTAGAAGGTAAAATTATTGCCGCTCCGAAATTTGGCCAGACACCGGGAATAAAAAGAATATCCTTAAATTTTTCAAATGTGAATTTTTCAGCATTCATCATTTGTTTTATATCACTAATAAAATCGAAAACCTTTATTTCGTAATTATGCGCAAAAAACCTTTCTGTCCCAATCAAAGCTATTAACAGGTCTTCATTTTTAAAATTTATATTTTTGATTAATTCTTTATATAAATCCATTTTTACTTTTGATTTTCTAGAAGATTACTTAATTATCTCTCCGTAGGTATCCGGCCTTCGCTTATGTTGAATTTTCCACCAATGTTTCTGAGAAGAACGAATTTCACTTAAATCAATATCTTCAATTATTACTGTCTCTTCTTTTCCGGCCTGTGAAAGTAATTTACCTCGATCTATTATGCAACTGCCACCACCTTCAATACCATTACCAGCACGATTACAAACCACAAGACAGGCCTTTATCTGAGATGATATTGCAATTGCATATTCTTTTGCCGTTTCATAACGATTAACCAACCAAAAGAGTATCTCGCAACCTTTAAGTCCAAGAATTAATGGGACTTCAAAATAGAATCCATCTTTACAAATCATCATTCCAAAACATCCAAGAGAAGTTACAAAAACAGGATACCCTTCCCCAGGTTCGAATACATCTGTCTCTTTTTGTATTTTTCCATCCCTGTCTACACTTGATAGATGTGTTTTATGGTACTTTTCAATAATTTTTCCATGATTATCTATTAATATGGAAGCATTATAGTGTTTATTGCTTGATATCTCTCCAATTCCAAAAATTAAACCAATATTCATTTCTTTTGCCTTTTTAGAAATTATATTAGTAGTTAAACCGGGAATCTGTTCAGAATATTCTCTAATATCTCTAACATAATAATCACAAAAAAACATCTCGTGAAATACAACGATGTCAGCACCTTGATTACTAGCTTTTTTCATTATATCTATCATTCTTAAGCGATTTTCTAAGACTCTTCCAGGTTGAGTATAAATTTGCGCACAAGCTATCCTGATTTTTTTAGTATTAATTACAAATACTTCCTAATCTTCCTTAACCTAAAAAATTAATTTTAAAGTATCTATAGTCTGATTCCATATTTAAAGAATATTAATAATATTTTAAATTAGTCATAATCTTTAAAAGGAATACAAAAATTCTAATAATTTTTTTGATTTAAAAAATGCTGATGACAAAGAATGACCTTCATTTTTTATTATAATAACTTCACCAATTCCGCCAATTTTTTTATATTCT
>JAMCQQ010000121.1 GCA_023379515.1 Actinomycetota bacterium | reverse complement strand
AAGGCAAGTTAAAGATTATGCTTCCATCTCTTATAATGCGGACCAGATTACCTCTTTCCACTTCACCATCAACGATATAACAACCTGCGATATTTCCAACTTTTGGTATTTTGAACATTTCTCTGATTTCAACGGTACCTTTTAAACGATCTTCGAACTTTGGTTCAAGCATTCCTTTAAATGCAAGCTTCATTTCATCAATAAGCTTGTATATTATTTCATAGGTCCTTATTTCAACACCTTCTTCTTTTGCCAGGACCCTTGCCTTTGACGTTGCAACTACACCAAATCCAAGGATTATCGCATCAGATGCTGATGCAAGTAAAATGTCGCTATCGGTAATTGCACCAACGCCCTTATGAATGATTTCAATTTTTATATTTTCTTCTTCTGCATCTTTAAGTGACTTTTCCACTGCATCCAGTGAACCGGTTGATTCGGATTTAAGTATTATTCTTAATTTTTTAATTTCATTTTCCTTTGGAATTTCTGCAAGATCCTCAAGCGTGATATGCTTTCTTGCTTCAGATATTCTCGCTAATTTTTTCTGGTATTCTCTCTTGCCAACCATTTCCTTGGCAACCTTTTCACTTTTTACTACGAAAAATTTGTCTCCCGCTTGAGGGACCGAAGAAAATCCTGATATTTCGACAGGTTGTGACAGCTCACCCCTGTCAATAAGGTTTCTATATTCATCATGAATCGATCTTATTTTACCATAGGAATTTCCGGTAACAAAAAAATCCCCAACTTTTATGGTTCCCCTTCTTATTAAAACAGTGCCGACGGGCCCAAAGCCCTTATCGAGCCTGGATTCTATTATAATTCCGCTTCCTTCAGCATTAGGGTTACCTTTTAATTCATGCAAATCAGCTACAAGTAAAATCATTTCCAGCAGCTCCTCAATATTAATCCTGTTTTTTGCTGAAAGATTAACAAATATTGTATCGCCCCCCCATTCTTCCGGTACAAGATTGTATTCTGTAAGTGCTTTTTTTATCTTATCAGGATTAGAACCTGGCAGGTCTATTTTATTAATTGCAACTATTATTGGTACTCCTGCTGCTTTGGCATGGTCTATAGCTTCAACTGTTTGCGGCATTACTCCATCATCGGCTGCGATGACTATGACTGCAATATCTGTAACTCTGGCACCTCTTGCACGCATGGTGGTGAATGCCTCATGTCCTGGAGTATCAATAAAAGTAATCTTCCTTCCATTATAAATAGTCTGATAAGCACCTATTTTTTGTGTTATCCCGCCGGCTTCACCTGAGACAATGTTGGACTGTCTTATTGCATCCAGCAGTGTTGTTTTTCCATGATCGACATGACCCATAACTGTAACTATCGGGGGCCGGATAACTAAATCTTTTTCCGGATCCTTAAAAACTTCATCTGATTGATCTTCAAAATCTATGATACTGTATTTAAAATTATATTCATTAGCCAATAATTCAATGAAATCTTTATCAAGGGATTGGTTGATATGGACAATCTCACCCATATTGAAAAGTGTCTGTATAATTTCGCTGGATGGTATGCCTATCCTTTCGGATAACAGCTTTATGTTTACGCCTTCCTGAAGTTCAATATTTTTCTTAATCTCAGGCCTTTTACTGATCTTCTCCTTCAGATCAAGGTCTTTTAATGAATCCTTGGTAACATGTTTTTCCTCTGCAACTTTTTCTTCATGTTTTTTAAACGAAATACTTTTAGCCTTATTCTTTAACTTGCCTTCTCTTTCTTCTTTGTCAAGCTCCTTATCAAGCACTTTTCTTATATTTATCTTTTTTTCTTCATCCCAGCCTGACCTGCGCTTTAAAGTATCTTCAGTTTTTTTCTCGGGTTCCTTCTTTTCTTCTTTTTTATCAACTACCTCAGGTTTTTTTAAAGAAACAGGCTTGAGGACTTTTTTTATCTTTTTACCTACTGCTTTAATAATAGATTTTTTCCCGGCAAATTTTTTTTCAGCAGCAGCTTTGTTCATAGAAGCCCGTTTGATCTTTATTAAAGTTTTTAAGACTTTTTCTTTCTGGTCCTCCGTGATTGCTGAGCTGTGGCTTCTAATTTCAATCCCAAGATCCTGGCATATTTTTATAATATCACCAGTTGGTATATTAATTTCTTTGGCTAATTCATATATTCTTATGGAATTCATTTATTTAAGTTTTTTCCTTTTGCTCTATTCTTTCTCTTCGTGCTTCATTTAATTCATCTTCGAATTGCTTCTCGCTCTTTATGTCTATCTTCCAGCCTGTTAATTTAGCTGCAAGCCTTGCATTCTGGCCCTCTTTCCCAATAGCGAGAGACAGTTGATCATTTGGGACCACAATAAGTCCAAATTTTCTATCTTCATCCGTAAGGACCTTCAATACTCTCGCGGGGCTTAATGCATTCTTAATAAAAATAACAGGATCATCACTATAATCAACAATATCTATTTTTTCACCTTCAAGCTCATCAACAATCATTCTGACTCTTGAACCTTTAGGTCCGACACATGCACCTACCGGATCAACATTTTTATCGTTTGACAGGACTGCTATTTTTGTCCTGTATCCTGCTTCACGGGCTATGCTTCTAATTTCAACGACTTTCTCACTTATTTCCGGAACTTCGAGCTCAAACAATCTTCTGATTAATCCCGTATGGGTTCTTGATACTATAACCTGAGGACCTTTAGTCGTATTTCTTACATCAGATATAAAACATTTAATTCATCTTCGAATTGCTTCTCG
>JAMCQQ010000120.1 GCA_023379515.1 Actinomycetota bacterium | reverse complement strand
TCGCATCAGGACTTTATAAAAAAGACTATCTCGGAGCAGAAGTCTATTTTCCAAAAGGAAATAAAGATTCTAAGCCCCTTAAACTTGATGGAGCAATATTTGATGATCCAAATTGGTTTGATTGGTATAAGAAATGGCGTGAAGAAAAAAATCAAACAGCTCTTGATTTTTTAAGAAAACATTTGATAGGAATTATTGAATTCAAACACGAAGATTCTAAAAATATAGAAGCTGTTTATAATCAACAACTTAAGGCGGGGTTGCACGAATCAGAATCAAATTTTTGCCTTGGAATCATTTATGACACAGAGAAATTATATTTATTTCAAAGAAAGGAATCTAAATTTTTAAGACTAGATTCATCTTATAATTTAAAAGGGGAGAAAAGCGCAACAAACGATTTATCTCTACATTTAGCAGACGCTTATGTAAAATTTCCTTCATTTGAGCAGTTAATTAAAAGGACAACCTCTATTGCTATAGACCGTTCTAAAAGAACGATTGATGATTTAGATATAATTACCGGTGTTTTTAGTCAACAAATAAAAGATGCTATTTATGACATTGTTAAAACAATGGATAGATTAGGAATGAAAAATCAAAGGGGCTATGAAATTTTAATAGAAATTTTGGCACTGAAAATTCACGATGAAAAAAGAAGTCAAAGATTAAACTCATACCTGAAGTTTTATAAAACTCAACCTGAAAAAGAAAAATTAGATTTACTTTTTTACATTACAGAGGCAGAACGAAATTTTACCACCTTGAATGACAGTACAATTCAAGGCTTTATTTCAAGAATGAAACAACTTTATGATGATGCTTCTAGCGCCTATACGTATATTTTAAATAAAAGTGTAGATTGGACTAATCAAAGTCATATAAATGTAATAAGCACAATAGTTGAAGAACTTCAAGATTATAGTTTCGTAAGATCATATAAGACAGACCTTTATCAACTCGTTTTTTACAAATTTGCTAGTGAATTTTCGAAAAGCGATAAAGGGCAGTTTATAACACCAATTCCCCTGATAGACTTTCTAGTAAAAATAGTTAATCCCCGAAATGATGAAAAAGTTATTGATCCCACTGTTGGAATAGCAGATTTTCTATCTGTTTCTTATGTCAATTCGGAAAGCAATTTAGATGATAAGAATATTTATGGGGTTGATAACGATCAACAAATGATTATGTTAGCTCAATTAAATATGCTTCTTAATGGAGATGGAAATGCTGTTTTGCAATGGAAGCCCGATTTATGATCAATCGTTTGGAAGTTTGATTCAAGAGGAAATCTTGTAGAGCTTGATCCTTTATTACATTCAAAAGGCAATTGGGAAGATTGGAAGGACGGAACTAAATTAAAAAAATTTGATGTGGTTCTTACAAATCCACCTTTCGGTGATGCTAGAAAATTTGAACCAAGAACTGATAGAGAGAAAAAGATAATTGAAATGTATGAACTATGGCATTTATCAAGATATGGAAATTCTATCGATTTAGGACTTGTGTTTCTAGAGAATGCTTATAGAATCCTTGCGGATGGCGGCAGACTTGGGATTGTATTATCAAATTCGATTGCCTCAATTGATAGATGGGCGAATGCTCGAAAATGGCTTTTAGAGAAAATGAGATTGGTTGCAACATTCGATCTACCGTCAAACGTATTTGCTGATACGGGAGTTAATACAACGTTAGTTATCGCATATAAACCTCCTAAAGACGATTTAACAAAGTTGATTGACAGAGGATATGAGGTATTTATCAGAGATATAAAGAAAGTTGGCTACGAAGTAAAGACAATAAAAAGAGTAAAACATTTAATACCAACTTATAAATTTGATCCAAGAAATTTTGAGGTAGAAATAGATAAAGAAGGTAACCCTCTATTAGACGAAGAATTCACGGATACAATATCAGAATTTAAAAAATGGGCACTCACGCAAGAAGAAACCCTACAAAAATTGTTTTTATGAGCTACGTAAGAACGGTAAAATTTGTTACAACGAAGGATATAGAGACCAATTACTTTTCCTTTTCTCCGGCAAATTATGAAGGTATTGTTATCAACAATAAAGAAAAAACCCAAGTAAAAAATTTGTTAGATCGAACTTTGACTTACTCTGACAAAGGGATTGAGGTAGGCTCAAATTGCTATGTTAATGAATCTCCTTATTATTTTATGAGAACGAAGGCTTTACAAGCTGACTACTTTCTGCCGCAAATCGATAGTGTTAGCACAACCAATATTCTACCCAACTGTTTTAGAAATAAAAATCTAAAGAGTGGAGATTTGCTTATTTCCAAAGACTCAAATATCGGAGAAGCTGTGATTTTGGATAAAGATTATCCGAACTTTATGATTTCAGGAGGATTATACAAACTACCCGTTTCAAATAATAAGTTATATCTTCTAGCTTTTCTCAAAACTGAATTTTTCAAAAAACAACTTTATTCGCTTGTTTCAAGAGGCTCTACCCTAAAGCACGCAAAGACCTTGTTTTTAGATTGCTATATCCCTTTTCCTAAAAACGATAAAGTAATTACTTACGTAGAGAAATTAGTAAATGCATTATTGAATAAAGAGTTAGAAATAAAAAATAAGCATTATTTAATAAACGAAGTTATTCAAAATGAACTGAAAAACCAAAATGATAAAAACCTTAAACTTTCTTACCCATCATTAAAAGATATCTCTCTTAAATCAAGAATAGATACCGGAACTTATACTACCGAATTTCAAACAATAGATTTCCAAATTAAAAATTACGTAAATGGTTTTACGCAAATACCTGAAAATAATATTTCAAGTGGTAACACGCCAACTGAAAGAAAAATTTCTTCTTCTGATGAATACGAAAATCTTTGGATAACGCCTACATCTATTTCTGATTTTGGAACAATTATGAATTATGAGACCATCAGGTGCAAACAAAATAATCTTAATAGCAATGCTTTGCTAATAATAAATAGGACTTCACGTGGAGAGGAAGGAGAATATGTGGGGATTTCTACCTTCTATGACTATTCGGAGTATGGGAAAGGACACCACAATCAAGGCATATACAAAGTAAAAAATCTACCCGATGAGGATTTAATTTTTTTAGCTTCTTGTCTAAATAGTGCCCTATGGAGAAAATATTGCGGACGACTTTCTTTGGGTTCTAAAATGAAAGAAATTAAAGCCTCTCAAGTTGCATCAATTCCTTTTCCAAACTTTCCTAAAAACATAAAACTACAAATAAACAAGCTATATTTCGATCAACCAATAAATATGAAGGATAGTAACGATTATTTGGAATTTGATTCAAATTGGAATAAAGAAGCAGGTATTTTACAGCTAAACAAATCATACCGAAAGACAAAGCAATTTCTTCAAAATCTGCTTATCAATTTAATTCAAGGAGAACCAATAGAAATTAAATTTTCAAAAGAATTATTATATTAAAAGGATTGATTAAATAAATAATAAGTTCTAACATCGTCAATTAGGGCGAGCAAAATGTACCATCAAGCCTCTTAATATAACTTCATTCTGGAGAGTTTTAAAGGAGAAGTTACTATAAAATAAAAACGTGTAGCCTATGTAGTGTAAAGGAAGCCGAAAAGATTCAAGTACCAAGGTCTATTGACCGTGATTATTGATCCGTTTTGTGCATCTATTTTAGTTTCAACGTTTGCCGTAACTGGTATCAAGCCAATAAACTTTCTGTTTTGCGTTCCTGTTACTTCATAATATGCTTGTTCTTCTTGAGCACCTAATACTGCGGTTTGAATAGTTGTTGGTTTATCTGCTGCACCTATCCCGGAGAGTGCTTGTGATGGCAGGGTATTGATAAGCGTCACGCCGTTAGCTGTCCGTACCGCAATAGTTTGCGATTTTGGATCAATAATAACAGGATACGTGGTTGTTACAATAACACCATTGTTAACGAGCGTTATGGTACCGTCTTTCTTTACGCTGATAGATACAACTCCGGCTTGGCTATTCTGGACGCTGATAAGAGGTGCTGTTGAAGATGGAACGGTCTTTTCAGTTGAAAAACCATTTGTTCTCTCTATCTTTAGTGTTCCTTCTCCGGGTTTTTCTGAGGTCGGATTGACTTCTACTTTTTCCACCTTTCCTTGTTTCACTTCATTTTCAACTTCATCGTGAATATCTTCTGCTTCCTGTTCGTCTGCTTCTGTTGGTTCTTCCGGTTCAGGTGCTTCAGTAGGTTCTGGTGCCTCTACTTCTTCAGTTTTTTCCTGTTCTTCAGAAGCTTCTGATTCTTCACCCAAGACTGTTTGACTGGATACAGTTTCTCCGAGAATATTCGTTGATTGTTGATTTCGATATACTACTCCCCCAAGAACAAGAATAGAGACAACGAATACTGGAAGAAGATACTTCAATTTTGTGTTTGTGTCCTTTTTGACTTTTATTGAGCGTTTTTTCATTAGGCGATTGTGTAATTCCCTCTGAATTTAGAGTAGTTGAATCTTTATTAAATGTCAACAGCGTTAGACAGGTGCTGTGTTAACATCCTGTAATCCTCCTTTCAATAGCTTCTTAATCTCCTCCCACCTCTGCCGAAGTTCTCCGATATAAGCTACGTTCTCAAATGTTTTGAAAATAGGAGTGAAGTTTTCTTGTATGAAGAGTCTAGACTTAGGGAGCTGCATATTTAGCCTCTGTTTGACAAGAATTCATAACACTGTATACTCTATTTATGTCAAATCATAAAGGTCAAGAGTTTCCTAGAGCAAGGTCTTTAAATAGTGAGATAATAAATGGAGAAAAATCAACACAAGTAAGAGAACGAAAGAGGAAATTTACTCCCACAAACCCTCATTTTGATCAACAAATAGAATTACCTTCCATCGAAAGACTAGATTTTATGGTTATTAAACCAGAGGATGTCAAACCAGCTGATGTTTTAACCCTAAATGATTTAGGCAATCTTCAAGAAGAATACACTCAAATACCAGATAAGCAAAAAACATATTTGACGAGATTAATGGGCACGCCAGGCAAGTGGATATCTCAAGACACACCCGCTTATCAGATTATGGATGGGTTTTTATCTGCAACGGCTTCTCACTTTTTGAGTGTTCCTAAATTTATAGGAGGGACATTAGAGAGTTTAGTAAGTGAAAAGTTAGGCCGCCAAGTAAATCTGAGTGAATATGGAGCAGTTGACAGATTTTTACAAGAACAACTACAAAATTATGATCCTAATTTTCATAGAAAGTTTTCTAGAGATTTGATGAAGCATCCTCTCGCTGGGGTTGCTGGAAAATTAATACTTAAAAGAATTCGCAAGGGAGATTTATTAGGAGCATACGAAGGGTTTTGGGGCTCCTGGAACCCAATTGTTAGACATCCCAATAGAATCCTTTACAAAAGTCTTGGAGGAGATAAAAAACCATTTTTTTCTACAGTAGCTACAATGGGTTATAATGGCTTAATGCATGTATTTCATCCTGTCGCATTGCCCATGTATTTAGGTCTGGCAAGTAAATCATCTAATCCCGAGCAATTCATGGCTGAATCAGCGGCTACCCTTGCAACTACATTTGCAGTATTGGGAGTTCCCATTGGGCTAAGAAAATATTGGAGAAACAGAAAGGGAAAAGTTGAATTTACGGAACAAGCTTAAAATTAAAACATAAATTTACTTCAGACCTGCTTTAATATTTTTCCTAAAGAAAATAGTTTCTAACATCCCTCCAGGGGCGGGGAACGTCTGACGTTCCGGGCAGGCATCTATATCAGGCGGGAAATGTCTTACTTGAAACCTCTTATTTTACTGCTTACTAACGCTCTGAAAATATCCACTTTAGAAATAATTCCCACCAAATAGCCTTTATCATTAACAACCGGAAGCCTTGAGATATCTTTAATTTTCATTATAGATTCTGCTTTTAAAAGAGGTTCATTAACATGAATAGATATTATTTGTTTACTCATTACTTCTTTTACTTTCTTAGTTAAGACGCTTTTTACATTTTTTTCCATCTCTTCAAAATCCCTAACGTGTACATAATCTTCAATTATGTCGCTTAACTTTGGAAATAGTTGAGATAAAATATCCTGTTCTGTAATAAATCCAACCAGCTTTTTATTTTTGCCTTTAAATTTAATGACAGGGATTCCTTGGTGTTTATGTCCGAAGATAAATTTTGCAGCATCAAAGAGAGTTGAGTCCGGAGTGGTGTAACCAATTTCTTTTTGGCATACATCCCTTACCTTCATGGTTTTTATAATTATACTACCTTTGTCAACTAAAAACTATTTTATTTTACTGCTGGAAATTTTGAAACTTTAGTATTATATTAAAATTATGTTTGCTAAAGAGAATATTTGGAAAATGGTGCCAGCTTGATATGTTTATTGTGTTTCTACTTGCTTTAAAACTTAATTTTGGATCAAGA
This sequence comes from Actinomycetota bacterium, assembly GCA_023379515.1. The sequence goes on along the minus strand of JAMCQQ010000120.1, from coordinate 3,271 downwards.
AAGAATTAATAATTTGACATTACTTTTCATGTGTGAAATCATATAAGAAAGATAAAGTTCTTTATGAGCGCTGAGATACTGCACGTTACTAAAGAAAGAGTTGTTAAGATGACTGCTTTAACAACCGTAGTCATTGCCGCTTCATCCGCAAGTGTTTTGGCAGCAAAAGAGTTATCAAGAAGAAAAGCAGAAGACAAGCGTTTACTTGAAGAGGGAAATAGAAATTCCGGAGATTTTGGCGGTGAGTTTTCAGGAAGTGGTTAATATTTTTAGGTTTTTAATTTGGTATGCAAATTTTGATTAATTGGATTGTTTCCGCAATGGTTGTTTTTTCTGTTGCATATATTTTGCCTGGAGTTACCGTAGATAATTTTACCTCTGCGCTTGTGGTAGCCCTGGTTTTAGGAATAATAAATGCTGTATTAAAACCCGTGCTTATTATCTTAACTCTTCCTATAAATATTTTAACCCTCGGCCTTTTTACCCTTGTTTTAAATGCGTTATTAATACTTTTGGTAAGTAGAATTGTGCCCGGATTTGTCGTAAATACTTTTTTTGCGGCTTTTGTTTTTGGAATAATTTTATCAATTGCAAATGCATTTGTTAACTACGCATATAAAAAATAAATTGGCTCTTCACTTAACGTTTTGTTTTTAGTATCATTCCTCTATGTCAAAAAACATTGCTCCGATATTAATAATATTAATTGTCGTATCCATAGGTATTGGAGGTATTTTTTTTCTTTCAAATCAAAAACCCCTAAGTGATAGTCAATTAAATTTAAATATCACACCGGCTCCGACAAGTGTTATAATTACGCCTCAAGCATCCAAAGATAATCAAATGCAAAAATTAGATATCAACGACTTTAAAGCCAGCGCAAGCGGTTTGAGAATAAAAGACGAAGTTGTTGGAACAGGACAGGAAGTAAAAAGCGGGGATAGTGTAACTGTGCACTATATAGGTACGCTTTCTGACGGAACAAAGTTTGATAGCTCTTATGACAGAAACCAGCCTTTGACAACGCAAATTGGCGTTGGGCAGGTAATTCAGGGTTTTGATGAGGGGATTGTCGGCATGAAAATAGGCGGTAAAAGAATATTAATAATTCCCCCAAATTTAGGATATGGAGCTCAAGGCGCCGGAAGTTCAATTCCGCCCAATGCCACTTTAATTTTTCAAGTAGAGCTTATAAGTATTCAATAACATTTATTGCAGGTCAAATTTTTCTAATAATTTTTTATTTCCCTCAATCTGATAGTTTAAAAGATCTGCATAAATTCCTTTTCTTTTAGCGAGTGCTTGAGGACTGCCGGAATCTGCAATTTTTCCCTTATCTACAACGATAATTTTATCTACGTTTTGAATAGTAGAAAATCTGTGAGCAATTATTATAACTAATCTTCCTTTCATTAGATGCTCTAAGGCGTCATGAACTTCTTTTTCACTTTTTGCATCCAAAGAACTTGTCGCCTCATCCAATATTAATATCGGAGCATCTTTTAAAATGGCTCTGGCAATTTGTATTCTTTGTTTTTGCCCTCCGGAAAGCTTTACTCCTCTTTCTCCAATTTCACTTTCTATTCCTTTTGCAAACTTTGTTACAAAATCATAAGCATTAGCAAGTTTTAGCGCGTTAATAATTTCTTTATCGGTTGCGTTTGGTTTTCCGTAAGCAACATTTTCTTTTACAGTTGAAGAAAACAATTCGTTTTCCTGAAAAACAAGTCCGATATTATCGCGTATCAGCTGATGATTAAGTTTTTTATAAGGCACATTATTTAAAAATATTTCTCCACTAGAGGGAGCATAAAATTTAAGTATTAAATTAACTATTGTTGTTTTGCCTGCGCCGCTATGCCCAACGAGCGCTACTTTTTGATGACTTTCTATTTTAAAACTAACGTTATCCAGTACCTTTTCGTTACCGTTGTAATTAAAGGAAACATTTTTAAATTCTATCGTAGGATTTTTAATTTTTTGTTTTTTAAAATCTTGACCAAATTTTTCGCTTGATTTAAGACTTAATATTTCAAAGAACTGTTTTGATCCGCTTTCTGCCGTTTGAATTCTTGTTAATATAAAAGACATTGCAAAAAGAGGGCGTCTGGCGTAAGACACGAGTTGTAAGATAAGAACCATTTCGCCTAAAGATAAACTGCCCTTAAATGTGTTATAAAAAACAATAATATTAATAAAAAGAAGAACCAAATTTAAGCTCAAACCTCTAAAAAAATCAAAAATATGGAAAGTTTTACTCTGCCTCGCGTAGATTTTATTAATTTCTGCTAAATTATGTTTTACATTTTTATATTCATTTAATTCATTGTTAAAACTTTTAACAAGGGGAATATTTAGTATTACTTCCTGAATTCTTCCTCTGGTTGCATCTTCAATTTTATTTTTTTCAATTTCTTCTTTCCCCCATTTAATAGTAGAGTAATAAGAAATTATCATATAAATAGGAAAAAGAAGCAGCATAAAAATCGCAATGGGAATGTTATAAAAAGCAAGAATAACAATAGTAAAAATGCTTTGTAAAATTGCCGGCAATATAAAATTAGACGAAGTGTTTATAAAATCCTGTATTGATTGAATACCTCTGTTTAGCTGGTTTATTATTTTCCCCGACAATTCGGAGTCAAAATAGCTTTGGGGTAAAGCCAAAACCTTAAAGTAAAACTTTTCGGTTAAAAATTTTCTGAATTTACCTGCTGTATGGTCTCCAAGTCTGTCGCTAAGCGTAGTAATTATTAAGCTTAACATGCTTGATAAAAAAGCCAGGATAATTAGCAAAGCCAAATGCGATATATTTCCCGATTTATACTGAATATTTAAGACAATATCGTCAACAATAAACTTTGACAAAATTGGCGCAATTAATTCAAGGATTGAAGACGAAAGAATAAGAAAGCTTAGTAAAAATACCAGTTTATAAAGAGGTCTGGAAATTTTTATTATTTTAAAAATATTTTTCATAAAACAAGAAGCTTATTATATCAGCTCCTTGTTAAAATCAAAGGGAGAAATTATGTTAATTCTTCCGGTGTAAAATTTTTTAAAGATTTTATTTTTTCCAACATTTCAGATTTTTTAAGTAAACCCTCTTGCGCTCCTGTTTTTCCAACAACGCTTGTTGCGTTTAATGTCCCCCAAACCATAGCGTCTGTTATTAAAAGCCCGTTTAAGACAGCCGCTAAAAATCCGGCGGTGTAAGAGTCGCCCGCTCCGGTTTTTTCCACAACCTCTTCATAAAAATTCCCCAAATAAA
>JAMCQQ010000119.1 GCA_023379515.1 Actinomycetota bacterium | reverse complement strand
AGCACTTGCCGATTCCCCGGCTTTCAAGAAAGGTATTAAAGAGGGAGATATAATAGTTGCTGTTGAAGGTAAGGATATTAAGGGTATGACACTGGATACAGTCATTTCTTTAATAAGAGGTAAAGAAGGTACTGATGTCAATATTACTATTCTCAGACCCTCTGATAATATTAATCTGGACTTTAAAATCACAAGAGAAAGATTTTATGTACCGAACTATTATGCAGAAGTGCTTGAGGGCAACATTGCTTATATCCAGTATACAGACTTTCAGGAAAATGGTGCGAAGCAAATGGATAAGGAATTAAAAAAAATAATTGATGGCGGAGCAGAAGGCATAATATTGGATTTAAGAAATAATTTAGGAGGTGTAGTGGTAGATGCAGTAGACTTATGTGACCTGTTTCTTGATAAAGGCATAATTGTAACTGTAAAGGGAAGATCGAATAACAAGGATAGCTTTGAAGAATTCAAAGCTAAAAGTGGCGGTTATATTGAAATACCAATGATTGTGCTTATAAATGGTTACTCGGCAAGTGCTTCTGAACTTACTGCAGGTGCCCTCAGGGATAATCACAGGGCAGTTCTGATAGGTGAGAAAAGTTTTGGTAAAGGGACCGTTCAGATACTGGAAAGTTTATCAGATGGGTCCGGAATCAAATTTACCACTGCAAAATATTATCTTCCGTCAGGAGTTACTATTGATGGTATTGGTGTTCAACCTGATATTTTGGTACCACTGACACCGACGGAAGATAATATTTTGCAGCTGAACAGGGCAATAGAAGAAATGAAGAAAATGATTGAAAAGAATGTTCCGAAAGATTAACTAAAGCTTTTTTATAAATCGGCAGGTAACGGTGGAAAAACGGGAAGATAAAAAAATTTTAGTTGCGCAGAATAAGAAAGCAATGAAAGATTTCTTTATGCTTGACAGGTATGAAGCCGGGATAGCACTGATGGGTTCTGAAGTCAAATCAATAAGGGAAAATAAAGTAAATTTAAAAGATTGCTATGCAAGAATTAAAGATGGGGAAATTTTTATATACAACATGCACATATCACCTTACAGTAAAAGCAGGGTAGACGACATAAACCCTAAAAGAGTAAGAAAGCTTCTTTTGCACAGAAAAGAAATTAATAAGATTGCAGGCAAGCTTACGGATAAAAGCCTCACGGTGATTCCGCTAAACATTTTTATAGTGCAAGGTTTGGTAAAAGTTGAAATAGCTATTGCAAAAAGTAAGCTTAAAAGAGACAAGCGAAGAGATATTGAAGAAAGAGAATCAAAAATTGAGGTTAAAAGGGCACTGAAATACCAGTCTGACAGCCGAAAGCATAAGCATTAAACTTATTTCAAGTGAATTTAAGCGGAAGCATCTAAAATTTCGTGATAGCAATAAAGGAAAATTTTAAGAGCCATGATGGGTATTTCAAAAACATGCAAGCTTTTCCCCGGCAAGTAAAAGCCGGCTCAGTTTCAGGCTTCGCTAACAATTTAAGCTAACCTCTTTAAAAAATTTTAAAAATATGTATACTATATATGCTCAATTCTTTTAACCTACCTTCTTTAGAGGGGGGCGATAGGATTCGACGGAAATAGGTTGAGCTTGGATTGCAAGTCAAGTACCAGAACTTGTAAAAAAATGGGATAAACATAAATGCTAATAATTCAGAGTTAGCTTTAGCAGCCTAATAAACTAAGCTGCTACGTCTACAAGAAGTTGCCTGCACTTTTTGATAGGCGCCGATTGCAGGATACCTTATAACAGTCAGCCTGGAGCTGTTTGAAGGGAAAATTTTACAGGATAGTTTTTTGGGATAGCGTTCACATGATTCCAAAAAGCGAAAATTAGATGTGAACTAAACTTGTAGATATCTGAGTGCCAATATTTTCGGACGCGGGTTCGATTCCCGCCGCCTCCACCATATGAAAATAAACCTAAATTAAAAGTTCTTTTTAAAAACTCTGCGGAAAAACATTATATTTTATGTGATCTTATTGCTTAGGTCCGCATCCCCAGTTTAAGGTAATTGAATCCATGGCCTGACCTGCAGAATTTTTTGCTATTGCAGTAAGCGTATAAGTTGGTGAGTTTCTTGTTAAATTGACCTGAGTTTTAAGGCGACCCCATACACCACCGCTGTCATCTTTACTGAATGTCACGGCAGGCGAAGGATCTCCGGTAACTGTTGCCCCGACCCTGTAGTAGCAGATATCATCACCGGCAGAATATGTTGGTCCCTCAAGGATCTCAAGGTTGATTGTTGGGGTACCGCTTGCTGAAGTTTCTCCTGTTATAGATGTACCTGTTATTGATGCTGTTTCAGTTGCAGTTGTTTCTACTGTGTACTTCACAGAGAATTTTAATTTATTTGAACTTGATATGATTTTATTGTTGCTACCTATAAGATTTGCAACCAATGTATATTCTCCGGACTCCGGGGGATACCAGTCATAAGTATATGGGGGCGAACTAAAAGTTTTTATTATGTCTTTATCATTGATCACCAGGTTAATCTTATAATTGAGCCCTTCAGTTTCTTTAAATTTAATTTCTATTGGGACAAATTAATTTTTATTTATAAAATTAAATACTTCTGCATCATTTGGAGAAGCAACAAAAATTGAATATGAAGTGCTTGCCGTATCTTGAACCACAGACTCGCTCGCTGAAAAAAATGGTAATGGATATTTTGCCTTAAATTGAAAAACAAAAATTACAGCAAAGATTATTATTAAGGCAAATATTATAAAAGGAAATCTATCGGTAAAGATTGTATATTTATTATAGTTTTTTTTCATCCTTTTTCCTTTAGTGCCCTTCCTAAATTAAAAAAATTTAGGCATACGGGCAGGCAGTTTTTCATAATGAAAATTTAAGTAAAAACATGAGAGTTTTTGTATGATGTTAATATTAAAGTTATTAATAAAAGAAGTCAAATAAGTCTCTAAGAGATTCATAAGACTTCTAAGCCTAACTCAGTGGTCTGGCTTATTTTCTATACTCTCTGACTGCTTGTACAAAATTCTATTTATTTTTTCATCTTTTAATATAATCCCAAAGTGCAACAATAGTAATGGTATTTTGGCCAGTTTTTACCTGGCAATTGGGACAGTTTTTGTTTTAAATCAATAAAAAATAAGATTTATAAAAAATTACTGTTATTATAATAAAAGTTTTTAAGCCTTAAATTTTTTACTAATTTTTATTATAATGTTATGAATTTTTTTAAAACTATTTATTGGTGCTAAATTTATGCCAAATCAAAAAAGTTTATATAATTCAAAAAAAATATATGATGATTATGCCCGAAGGGACTACCTGGAAAAACCCGAGATAGTTATATTGGATGAACTTTTTTGCAAGCTGCCAGATATGGATATGCTGGATATGGGCGTTGGAGGAGGCAGGACGACTTTGTATTTTGCCCCTCTTGTAAAGAGCTATATTGGTGCCGATTATGCTCCTCAGATGGTTAAGATTTGCAGGGAAAAGTTTAAAGATAAATATAAATTTATTGAGTCTGATGTCAGGTCCATGAATGAATTCGAAGATAATTCTTTTGATTTCATCTTATTTAGTTTCAATGGGATTGACAGTTTTGGACATCAAGACAGGCAAAAAGCATTAAATGAGATAAGAAGGGTACTCAAAAATAATGGATATTTCTGTTTTTCTTCTCATAATTTAAACTGGAAGAATCTGAACAATCTTTTTAGCTTTAGGTTAAATGATTATAATAATAAAAATATATATCGGATTAAAAATCCGGTTAAGCGCAAAATTTATATATTTAAAACAAAATACAGGGCTTTCAGGTTGGCCATGCTTAACAAGAGCTTTAAAATGTCTGATCTAATTGTAAGGCTCAGAAAAAAGGATTATGGTCATATTTATGATAATTCTTTAAATGGCAAAGCAAAAATTTACTATATATCATACCAGGAACAACTTCGGCAGCTAAAGAGAGCAGGTTTTATGGAAATATCTTCTTATTCAAGAAATGGGCTAAAGACAACAGATGAAAAAGAGTTAAATAGCGGTGGCTGGATTTATTATTTGTGTAAAGCTGATAAGAAAGTTTAAATATGCATATTAATAAATAAATATACGTATTATTATTTACAGAAGATAAATTTTATTTATTTCAGGAAAGATTTAAT
>JAMCQQ010000118.1 GCA_023379515.1 Actinomycetota bacterium | reverse complement strand
AGACAGTATGTAATTGCAGAGGTAAGAGTTGTCTTGCCGTGGTCAACATGGCCTATGGTGCCTATATTCATATGTATTTTAGTTCTTGCAAATTTTTCCTTAGCCATTTATTTTTTTCCTTTCCTTTTTTTAGTGTGAAAATTATTAACTTAAATATAATTTGCTAGCATTTCTTTTTCGTGATTGCAAACAAATTATTGGATCAGGCTGGGTGTTGAGAAAACCGTTTGAAGGCTGAGCGGGCACGGTTCCTCTCTAAAGAGGAGAGCGAAGCCTGAAACCGAGCAAGCTTTGCCTAAGCTGGGGCAAAGATTGCGTGTTTTCGAAACACCCAGCCTGATTCTTGCAGCCTTACTTTTGTTCCTATTATGAAATTGAAATGCTTCCATATACTTTTATCAATTATGTTTTTTATAAATATTTAAAAACACTTTTTACTAAACATCAAATGTAAAAAATCATTGTCATACAGCCACAGCACCTTTAACTTTCCTTATTATTTCGTTTGCGATACTTTCAGGAACAGGTTCATATTTCTTAAACTGCATTGTAAAAGTAGCCCTTCCCTGTGTTTTTGAACGTAAATCAGTTGCATATCCGAACATATTGGCAAGGGGTACTTCAGCTTTAATAGTTGTAACCTTATTCCTTGTATTAATCTCATGAATTTTTCCTCTTCTTGAATTTAAATCTCCTATAACCTCGCCCATTGATTCCTCGGGAGTTACAGATTCAACTTCCATGACAGGTTCCATCAATATCGGAGAAGATTTTAATGTGGCTTCCCTGAAAGCTTTGGAAGCTGCAATTCTGAATGCAAGCTCCGACGAATCAACATCATGATAAGTTCCATCAAGTAAAGTAGCTTTAACATCTATTACGGGGTATCCTGCAAGCTCACCTGTCTGCATTGCATCTTTAACTCCCTGCTCAACAGGCTTAATAAATTCTTTTGGAATAGCTCCACTTTTAATCTTATCTTCAAATAAAAATCCTTTGCCATACTCATTTGGTTCAAACTTCATGATTACATGTCCGTACTGGCCTTTGCCGCCGCTTTGTCTTATATACTTTCCTTCAACCTGAACAGTTTTTGTAATGGTTTCCCTGTAAGAAACCTGGGGTCTTCCGACATTTGCATCAACACCAAATTCACGAAGCAGCCTGTCAACAATAATTTCAAGATGAAGTTCGCCCATACCTGCAATAATTGTCTGTCCGGTTTCACTGTCTGTTCCAACTTTAAATGTTGGGTCTTCCTCTGCAAGTTTATTTAAAGCTTTATTTAATTTATCGAGGTCAATTTTTGTTTTTGGTTCAATTGCAATTGAAAGAACAGGTTCAGGAAATGAAATAGTTTCATATCTTATCGGATGTCTGGCATCACAGATAGTATCCCCGGTACTAACCTTCTTAAGTCCGATAATTGCTACAATGTCTCCGCAATATGCTTCACTGATTTCTTCCCTGTGATTTGCATGCATTAAAAGCAGTCTTCCAATTCTTTCAGTGTTATTTTCAGTCGTATTTAAAACTTGCATCCCAGCCGGAAGCTTGCCTGAATAAATCCTGCAATATGTTAACCTGCCGACAAAGGGATCTGTCATTATTTTAAAAATATAGCCGGAGAATGGTTCATCATCACTTATTTTTCTTGTTTCTTCCTTGCCGGTTTGAGGATTAATACCTTTTGCCGCAGGCATATCCGGCGGTGACGGCAGATAGTCTACAACTGCATCCAGAAGTGGCTGAACACCTTTATTTTTAAATGATGCTCCGCATAAAACCGGTATTGCCTTTACCTCAATTGTCAGCACCCTTAGTGCTTTTTTTATTTCATCAGGTTTTATTTCAATATTTTCAACATATTTATGTAAAATATCATCATTATAATTTGCAATATTTTCGATTAATTCCATTCTTGCATTTTTAGCAGTTTGCAGCATATCAGAAGGTATGTCAGTATAATCAAACTTAATGCCCATTTCATCCTTATAAATATATGCTTTCATATTTATAAGATCAATCATGCCTCTGAATGTATCTTCCCTGCCTACAGGAATTTGTACAGGGACAGGGTTGGCATTTAATCTTGACTTCATCATTTCAATGACATAGTTGAAATCAGCGCCACTTCTATCCATCTTATTAATAAATGCTATTCTCGGGATATTATATTTATCAGCCTGTTTCCAAACTGTTTCAGATTGCGGCTCAACACCTCCAACTCCACAAAAGAGTCCTATCATACCATCAAGAACTCTTAATGATCGTTCAACTTCAACAGTAAAATCAACATGGCCTGGAGTATCAATAATATTTATTCTGTGATTTTTCCAGAAAGCAGTAGTAGCAGCAGAAGTAATTGTAATTCCTCTTTCCTGCTCCTGAACCATCCAATCCATCACTGCTGTACCTTCATGAACTTCGCCTATTTTATAGCTTTTACCGGTATAATACAGGATTCGTTCCGTAGTTGTTGTTTTTCCTGCATCAATATGAGCAGTAATGCCTATATTTCTTGTATGTTTTAATGATACCTGTCTGGTCATTTTTATACCTGTAAATAAAAAAAATCAGATTTAAAAAAATCTAATATTTAAATAAATGATTGATTAATTAATTACCATCTGTAATGAGCAAATGCCTTGTTGGCTTCAGCCATTTTATGAAGATCTTCTTTCTTCTTAATACTGTTTCCTGTATTGCTTGCGCCATCCAGGATCTCTCCTGCAAGTCTTTCAGCCATTGTTTTTTCTCTTCTTTTTCTTGAAAAACTGATCAGCCATCTGACAGCAAGAGTGTTTGCTCTTCCCTGAGATACTTCTACAGGAACCTGATAAGTAGCTCCGCCCACTCTTCTTGGCCTGATTTCAAGAGCAGGTCTTACATTATCCATGCACTTTTCGAGTATTTCAAGCGGGTTTTCTTTTGTTTTTTTATTAAGAATGTCAAAACTTCCATAAACAATCTGCTCTGCCGTGCTTTTTTTACCACGCCATAAAATTTTATTAATAAATTCCGTTACCAGTTTGCTTTTATAAACCGGATCTACTTTTATTTCTTTTCTGGGAGCTCTTCCCTTTCTTGCCATTTATAACTCCTTGTAAAGTATGACCTTTATATGTGTAAATTTATTGCTTTGGCTTTTTTGCACCGTATCTTGAACGTCCCTGTTTTCTTCCGTCAACACCTGAGGTATCCAGAGTTCCTCTTACAATCTTATACCTGACGCCCGGTAAATCTTTCACCCTTCCGCCTCTTACCAAAACTATTGAATGTTCCTGAAGATTATGTCCGATACCTGGAATATAAGCTGTTACCTCCACACCATTTGTAAGCCTTACTCTTGCAACCTTTCTTAATGCAGAATTAGGTTTTTTAGGGGTTGTAGTGTAAACTCTGACACAAACACCTCTTCTTAAGGGATTTTCCTGCAAAGCAGGAGTTTTTTTCTTCTTTACAATTTTCGTTCTGGGCTTTCTTATCAGTTGATTTATAGTAGGCATAAAGCTCTCTACTTTCTAATTTTATGATAATTATTAATAATAAAATATGCCTGTTTTTTTATAATTGTTTTAAATATTTTTATTACTTATATTATTTCGATATTACGAGTAACTGATAAAACAATTACAGGGCAATAGAAATACCTGCGTCCGAATTCAGGACGCAAGCTAAAACATTAACATTTTAAGATTCAATTGTCAATAAAAAATAATATCTCAACGTGCATGAAAAATTAATAAAAACAGCACTATAAAGTATTTAAAGTGAATTTTAATCACCCTGGCTAAAAGCAAAAGAACTGTTTTTTACATATTTCAGATATTTAATTCAAAAACATTTCCTTCTTCCACATTAGGATCAGCAGATATATCAATTTCACCCGATTTTTCCTCTTCATATCCAGGATAAGCAAGCTCTATTGTTCTGTATCTTGTCATTCCTGTTCCGGCAGGAATATTTTTTCCTATAATCACATTTTCCTTAAGTCCGATTAAATGATCTGTCTTGTTTTCTATAGCAGCATCGGTTAACACTCTTGTAGTTTCCTGGAATGAAGCTGCTGAAAGGAAACTGTCAGTTGCAAGTGCTGCTTTTGTTATTCCCATAAGATTTTGCTTTGCAAGAGCAGGTTTTTTACCTTCTTCAATGAGACGCTTGTTTTCCCTTTCAAATACCAGCCTGTCAACCAGCTGTCCCGGAAGAAAATTGCTGTCGCCTGATTCAAGTATTGTAACCTTTTTCACCATTTGTCTTACAATAACTTCTATATGCTTATCGTTTATTTCAACTCCCTGAGCTTTATAAACATCCCTGATTTCCCTGACAAGATACTGCTCACAAGCTTTAATGCCGTTTAACCTCAATATATCATGCGGATTTCTTTGTCCTTCAGTTAACTGGTCACCAATCTGAACAAAGTCTCCATCATTAAACCTGATTTTTGAACGTCCGGGGATTTCATAAGATTTTTCCTCTGCTTCATCATCATTTGAAATGGTAAGTTTTATCATCTTTGAGTCAAGATCTTCAATTCTTATATTTCCCGAAGCTTCTGCAATAATTGCATGCTCTTTGGGTTTTCTTGCTTCAAATAATTCCACAACTCTTGGAAGACCTGAAGTAATATCTATACCTTCAAATGTTTTTTCATGCTTGTGTACATATCTTTTCTTTTTTGCAGTCGAGATAAGTATTGCAAAAACCTGGTTTCTTTCAACATTAATATTATTATTGAGCAGTAATTCTTCACCTCTTGGCATGATAATGTCAATCAATTGTCCTGCCTGTACCCCGGATTTTTGTTCTTCCTGCATTTTTACCTTAAAAGTTAGCTTGTGAGGTATATGTTCTATATTTATTTTAAGCATATTGGTCGGAACACCATATAATTCCTGCTCAGATGGATGAGTTATATAATCAATAACATCTCCTGATATTTTCAGTCCAAGCTGATTTATAAGTTCCTTATTGAACACCAGTTTGCCTTTTACAGGTGATTTTATGGATCTCTGAATAACTGTTGATGCAACACCACCTGTATGGAAGGTACGCATGGTTAATTGTGTTCCTGGTTCACCGATTGATTGAGCTGCTATAATGCCTACGGCTTCACCAATATCAGCCACTTTTCCTGATGAAAGATTTCTGCCGTAACATTTCTGGCATACTCCTGTTTCTGCTTCACAAGTAAGAACTGATCTTACATTTATCTCCGCAATATTTGCCTGAACCAGTTTTTGAAGAATTTCCTCATCTATTTCAACTCCCTTATCAAGAATAATTTCACCAGTTGCAGGATCTTTTATCTCTTCCTGGCTGCTTCTTCCAATCAGATGAGGATTTGGTTCACCTTCAAGGTTTAATACATAAAGATTAATGCCCTCATCGGTTTTGCAATCATTAATTCTTATCATGGTATCATGAGAAACATCAACAAGTCTCCTTGTAAGATAACCGGAGTCTGCAGTTCGCAGTGCCGTATCAGCAAGACCCTGCCTTGCACCATGAGTTGAAAGGAAATATTCAAGGACAGTAAGACCTTCCCTGAAGTTTGACTTAATAGGTCTGTCAATAATATCTCCTCTTGCGTTTGCAACAAGCCCCCTCATTCCTGCAAGCTGCCTTAGCTGTTTGATATTTCCTCTTGCACCTGACGTAGCCATCATATAAATTGGATTAAACTTATCAAAGTTTCTTTCCATTGCTTCTGCCACAGCTTCATTTGCTTCAGACCAGCTCTGAATTACCCTTTCATGCCTTTCGTCATCGGTAATCATTCCCTGCTGATAATAGCCTTCAATTTTAGCAATATTTTCTTCAGCATGCTTCAGGATTTCCTTTTTCTTTGGCGGAACAATAATGTCATCTATTCCAATAGTAAGGCCTGATTTTGTGGAATAAAGAAAGCCCAGTTTTTTTACATTATCAAGAACATCCACTACACTATAATTGGGATACTTTCTAATACACCTGTTAATTATTGAAATAAGTTCCTTTTTGGCAATTTCCTTATTAATGAATTCAAAGTCTTCAGGTAAGGCTTCATTAAAAATTATTCTGCCTGCAGTAGTTTTTAAAATCTTCCCGTCAATTTTTACCTTAATTGGAGTATGAAGCTTTATAAAGCCATATTCATAATCCCTTAAAGCATCTTCAGTTGCGGGATAGTATTTTTCTTTATTGTCACTTTTAATTCTCTCGGATGTCATATAATAAACACCCAAAACCATATCCTGAGATGGAGTTGAAACAGGCTCGCCGCTTGCGGGTGAAAGTATATTGTTTGATGCAAGCATTAAAACAATTGCTTCGGCCTTGGCTTCATTTGAAAGAGGAACATGAACAGCCATCTGATCGCCATCAAAATCTGCATTAAAAGGCGGACATACAAGAGGATGAATTTGTATAGCCTTTCCTTCAACAAGAATTGGCATGAAAGCCTGTATACCAAGCCTGTGAAGCGTAGGAGCTCTGTTTAAAAGAACGGGATGATTTCTGATTACCGCTTCCAGAATATCCCAGACTTTTTCATCTCCTCTTTCCACCATAATCTTGGCACTTTTAATATTTGTTGCATTTCCCTTATCAACCAGCTTCTTCATTACAAAAGGTTTAAATAATTCAAGAGCTATCTGCTTGGGTAGACCGCATTGATCCAGCCTTAAATTAGGATTTACCACAATTACTGAACGGCCGGAATAATCAACTCTCTTTCCAAGAAGGTTCTGCCTGAACCTCCCCTGTTTACCTTTAAGCATATCACTTAAAGATTTAAGAGGCCTGTTTCCTGCTCCTAAAACAGCTCTTCCTCTTCTGCCGTTATCAAATAATGCATCTACTGCTTCCTGCAGCATTCGTTTTTCATTATTTATAATTATTTCCGGAGCATCAAGTTCAAGCAGTTTTTTAAGTCTGTTATTTCTGTTTATTACTCTTCTGTATAAATCATTTAAATCAGATGTTGCAAACCTGCCTCCATCAAGCTGAACCATCGGACGAAGGTCAGGCGGAATGACAGGAAGTACGTTAAGTATCATGTATTCCGGCTCGTTATTGTTGTTTACAAAAGAAGAAAGTATCTTTAATGTCTTAATTGCCTTGCTTCTTTTCTGTCCTTTTGAAGTTTCTATTATTAACTTTAATTCCTCTACTTCTGCTGCACAGTCGATATTCTTAAGAAGCTCCTTGATTGCTTCAGCACCCATTCCACCTTTAAAGTATGAGCCAAAAATTTCCTTTAATTTTTTAAAAAGATTTTCATCAGATATGAGCATTTTTTCTTCAAGGTTATGAAATAATGCCTGTGCTTTTTTAACCATCTCTATATGCTCCTGAAAAATTTCATCCTCTTCTTCAAGAAGTTTTTCATTTTCCTTGATTATCTTTGCAATTTTAGCCTCAACATCTTTTTCAATTTCAAGCTCACTGTCTTCAAAAGCTTCAAGTTCCGTTAATGATTCGCCTTCTTTATACCTTCTAAGGAAATCCTCACTATTGGCTTTAATTTCCATTATTCTTTCTTCATGCAGCTGTTGCATTTCAGTCAGATAATCCTCATATAATGTTTTAATTCTGTCTTTCTCTGCATTTATTTTCTCTTTATCAATGGAAATAATTATATAAGAGTCAAAATAAAGAACTTTCTCAAGATCCTTGGGTGTAAGACCGAGAATATAACCCAGTCTCGAAGGAACTCCCTTAAAAAACCATATATGGGAAACAGGTGAAGCAAGCTCGATATGCCCCATCCTTTCCCTTCGCACACTTGAGCGCGTTACTTCCACTCCACATCTTTCGCAAATGATACCTTTAAATCTTACTCTCTTATATTTTCCGCAATAACATTCCCAGTCTTTCGTTGGACCGAATATTCTTTCACAAAATAATCCGTCTTTTTCCGGTTTTAAGGTTCTATAATTAATGGTTTCAGGTTTTTTTACTTCCCCATTTGACCATGAGCGTATCTTTTCCGGAGAGGCAAGTCCAATCCTTAAAGCATCAAAATTGTTTACATCTATACTTATAGACATTTATAAATTCCCCCTGTTCGAGTGAATTGCAAATTAACATAATATTTTTTATTTTTTTTAAAATTCATAAATTTTTAACCAGGATAATTAAATTTTCCTTATATTATTTTCTTTAATTAAATAATTAATTTTATTTTAAATGATTTATTCTACAGGAGATTCCTGAAATTCTTCTTCACTGTAATCTTCAAAAAGCTCTTCCTTCTTTTTTTTGTCTTCAGGTTCATTTGTAAACATCAGACTTTCATCATGCTGAAGATCAATTCCAAGTTCCTTTACCGTTTTCATAATCTCATCTTCATGACCCATTATTTCAACTTCCTTGCCTTCTTCAGATAGAACTTCGACATCAAGGGAAAGGCTTTGCATTTCCTTCACTAAAACTTTGAATGATTCCGGAATGCCGGGCTTCTCAATATTTTCGCCCTTTACAATTGATTCATAAGTTTTAACTCTTCCAAAAACATCATCTGATTTAATGGTAAGCATTTCCTGCAAAATATGGGATGCTCCATAAGCCTCAAGAGCCCATACTTCCATTTCTCCAAATCTTTGACCTCCAAACTGCGCCTTTCCCCCAAGAGGCTGCTGTGTTACCAAAGAATAAGGGCCGGTAGAACGGGCATGAATCTTATCATCTACCAGGTGATGAAGTTTAAGGATGTAAATATATCCAACCGTAATATCTACAGCTACTTTTCCTCCGCTTTTACCATCATAAAGAGCTACCTTACCGTTTGCAGGAAGTTTTGCTTTCTTTAATATTTCTTTTATTTTTTCTTCTTTTGCACTGTCAAAAATAGGAGTAGCGCAAAATATTTTACCGTCTTCTTTTCTTATATTTTTCAGTTCAGGGTTATCGGGTTCATCCCATCCCTCATAAGCTGCCCAGCCAAGATGGGTTTCAAGTATCTGTCCGACATTCATTCGGGAAGGTACACCCATTGGGTTTAATACTATATCAACCGGAGTGCCGTCTTCCATGTAAGGCATGTCTTCTTCCGGAAGAATTACAGAAATTACACCTTTATTGCCATGCCTTCCTGCAAGTTTGTCCCCCACAGATATTTTTCTTTTCCTTGCAATAAAAACTCTTACAAGTTCATTTACACCAGGAGGAAGTTCATTTCCTTTTTTCTTTGAAGAAATCTGAATGTCTATCACCTTGCCGCTTTCACCATGCGGAACCTTAAGAGAACTGTCCCTTACTTCTCTTGCCTTCTCGCCAAATATTGCCCTTAACAATTTTTCTTCAGCAGTAAGTTCAGTTTCTCCCTTTGGAGTAATTTTTCCGACAAGTATATCTCCAGGTTTAACTTCCGCCCCGAGTCTTATAATTCCTCTTTCATCAAGATTTTTTAAAAGCTCTTCGCTTACATTTGGAATATCCCTTGTTATTTCTTCAGGCCCAAGTTTGGTACTTCTGGCTTCAATTTCATGCTTGGAGATATGAATTGAAGACAATATATCTTCCTTGACAAGTCTTTCAGATATAACTATGGCATCTTCATAGTTATATCCCTCCCAGGGCATAAATGCTACAAGAAGATTTCTTCCAAGTGAAAGCTCTCCGGAACTTGTAGCAGGCCCATCTGCAATTACTTCACCATCCTCAACAATCTGACCTTCTTCAACTATTGGTCTTTGATTAATACATGTACCCTGATTGGATCTTCTAAACTTATACAATTTGTACTCATCACGTAAAACAGTTTTACTTTTGCCGTCTCCCTTATATTCTATAACAATACGGTCGCCTGAAACCTCTATTACTTTTCCGGCATGTTTTGCTGTAATTATCTGCCCGCTGTCATGAGCTATTCTCTTTTCCATCCCGGTTCCGACAAGCGGCGGTTCCGGGTTAATTAAGGGAACAGCCTGCCTCTGCATGTTTGATCCCATCAATGCCCTGTTTGCATCATCATGTTCAAGAAAAGGAATCAATGATGCTGCCGCACTGAACAACTGCTTTGGTGATATATCCATAAAATCAATCTGATCAGGATCTACTGCCACAACTTCACCACCAAGTCTTGCAAGAACTTTTTCCTCTATAAACTTGCCATCCTTTGAAAGTTCTGCTGTTGCCTGTGCTATGGTAAATTTTTCCTCATCATCTGCCGTAAGATATTCAAAATCATCAGTAACCTTTCCATCTAAAACTTTTCTGTAGGCAGTTTCAATAAAACCATGTTCATTTAATCTTGCATAAGTTGCAAGTGAACCGATAAGCCCGATATTTGGACCTTCAGGAGTTTCTATGGGGCACATTCGACCATAATGAGAAGAATGAACGTCTCTAACTTCAAACCCTGCTCTTTCCCTTGAAAGACCACCGGGACCCAACGCACTTAATCTTCTTTTATGGGTAATTTCTGCAAGAGGATTTGTCTGATCAAGAAATTGGGAAAGCTGTCCGCTTCCAAAGAATTCCTTTAAAGCAGCTACAAGAGGCCTGATATTTATAAGTGTTTTTGGAGTTATAGTTTCAATATCCTGAGTTGTCATTCTTTCCTTAACAACTCTTTCCATTCTTGAAAGGCCAATCCTTACCTGATTCTGAATAAGCTCGCCGATATTTCTGATTCTTCTGTTTCCAAAATGATCTATGTCATCAATTTCCCCTATCCCATCCATAAGCTGAAGCAGATATTTAACAAAAAGGAATATATCCTTGCTGTGAAGTATATTTAAATCCTGCCCGTTTATATCTATTTTTTCATCAATGGTTTTTAAATATTCCTCAATCTGCGGATCAAGGGGTGTTTCAATATCCAGTTTTTTATTTAATTTATGCCTTCCAACCTTGCCCAGATCATATCTCTTTGAGTTAAAAAATAATTGTGTAATTAAACTTTTAGCGCTGTCCCTGGTAGATGGTTCTCCAGGTTTAAGTTTTTTATAAAATTCAATGAGCGCTCCTTCTTCTGTTTCAGTAATATCTTTTTCAAGCGTATTTTTAATACAGCCAACCTTATCAAAAGGACCAAATAAGTTTAAAAGGTCCTGATTATTTCCAAAACCACAGGATTTAAGAAAAATAGTCAACAGAAATTTTCTTTTTCTGTCTATTCTTACATAAGCAACATCTTTTTTATCTGTTTCAATTTCAATCCATGAGCCTCTGGCAGGTATCAGCTTTCCAAGATAGATTACCTTTTCCTTTTTTTTATCTATATCACTGTCATAATAAGCACCGGGAGATCTGACAAGCTGCGATACAACAACCCTTTCCGTTCCATTTATAATAAATGTTCCGGTGTCAGTCATTATTGGAAAATCTCCTAAAAATACATCATCCTGCTCGTTATATTCGCCTGTTTCCTTATTTACAAATCTTGCCCGAACTTTTAAAGGAGCAGCATAATCCATATTTTCCATTCTGCAGGCATCGATAGGAGCATTAGGTTCTCCCCAAGAGCACCCTTTAAATTCAAGAGACATATTTCCCGTAAAATCTTCAATTGGTGAAATATCTCTTAAAGCTTCCTGAATACCTTCATCGAGGAACCATTCAAATGATTTTTTTTGGATTTCAAGTAAATGGGGCATTTTTATGATTTCAGGAATTTTTCCGAAATCATACCTTGTAATTTTTTTATTTTTTTGCATTAATAATTCTCCCCTTTTATTTGTAAAATAATTAATTTTAATTAAAAAATTTGATTTCAGTGAAAAAGTAAACTTACTAGCTCACTTTATTAGAGGATGCCAAAAAAGAATGCCCTAAAAAGTTGCAAACACTAAGTATAACAAATAAACATTAAAAATCAATAGGCAGTTTACCTTATTTTTTAATTTTTAAGGTAACCTGCCTAAAGTTTATTTTATATCTTATTTAGCTTGTTTAATTATAACAAATAATAATATTTTTCGCTGCCTGAAAATTTAGATTAAAAATTTTTAAATGGCATCCAGATTATTTGATTTCTACTTCAGCGCCATTTTCTTCAAGCTCTTTTTTAATTTTTTCTGCTTCTTCCTTTGAAATCTTTTCTTTTACAAGACTTGGTGCGCTGTCAACCAGATCTTTAGCTTCTTTTAAACCAAGACCTGTCAGTGCCCTTACCACTTTTATTACCTGTATTTTCTTTTCTCCTGCAGCTTTAAGCTGAACATCAAATTCAGTCTTTTCTTCTTCAACTACAGCAGTTCCGGCAGCAGGTGCAGCGGCATTTGCAGCAGGTGCAGCCATCATTGCCTGGGCACTTACACCAAATTTTTCCTCAAGAGTTTTAACAAGCTCTGCCAGTTGCAGAACCGTCATATTTTCAATTGCACTTATAATATCTTCTGTTTTTATTTCCTTTGCCATTTTTCCTCCTTAAAATTAAATTAAATTTTTTAACTTGCTTTTTCCTTTTCTTTCTGAATTGCGCTTAATGTTAAAACCAGTTTTTGCGGTAAATTGCTAAGAACACTTACAAGCTTATATATCGGACTTGCAAGTCCGCTTATGACCTGGGAAATTAATACTTCCCTTGGCGGCAGGTTTGCAAGCATATTAACACCATTTGCACTTACAAATTTACCATCAATAACTGCGCCTTTTGGTTTTAAAATATCAAATTCTTTAATAATATCTTTAAGTATCTTTGCTGTTTTAATTAAATCCTTATGGCTGATAATAACGCTGGTTGGACCTTTTAAGGTGCTGCCCAGATCAATATCCTTGAAAAAATCCGATGCTGCAATGCTTGCAAGAGTATTTTTCAAGATCATTAAAGTTGCTTCAACTTCATATAGTCTGTCTCTTATCAATACCGACTGATCTGACTTTAAATTAGTATGATCGGTAAATATAAGGCCGCAGTTGTTTGCAAATTCCTGCTTTATTAAGCTAACCTTATTCATCTTTTCATTTTTTATCAATTTCAAAACCCCCGTTTTTAATTCTTAAATATTAATCCTGCTGTAAAAAACAAAATCGACCCATCTATCAGGCCGATAAAATAATTTCCTAATATCAACCTGGGCAGGAAATTAAGTTGTATTTTTATATTTTTACAACACCCGCCGTCTATGGTTTGTTTTTTATTTATTAAAAAACTATAAGTTTATGCTACTTCCTCCATCTCTGATTCGATGGATTTATTTAAATCAATTCTTAAAGCAGGCCCCATAGTTGATGAAATATAAACAGATTTCAGATACTTTCCTTTGGCAGCAGAAGGCTTTGCTTTTATAATTGCATCAATTAATGCCAAGTAATTTTCAGCAAGCTGTTTTGCTTCGAAACTTACTCTGCCTATTGGAATATGAATTACACCAAATTTATCTGTTCTGAATTCGAGTCTGCCTTTCTTAATTTCTTTGACAGTTCTTTCAATATCCATTGTAACTGTTCCTGATTTCGGATTAGGCATTAATTTTCTGGGACCCAGAACTTTTCCAAGTTTGCCTACGTTTTTCATCATATCAGGTGTGGATATACAGATATCAAAATCAAGCCATCCGCTGTTAACTTTCTCTACAAAATCATCTCCTCCAACATAATCTGCTCCTGCATTCTTTGCTTCTGTAGCTTTATCACCCTGCGCAAAAACAAGAATTTTTGGAATTCTGCCACTACCGTTAGGTAGTACAATAGTACCTCTAACTATCTGATCTGCCTTTCTTGGATCAACACCCAAGTTTATTGAAAGATCAACAGATTCATCAAACTTTGCAAAACTATGTTCTTTAATCCACTTTATAGCTGAAAACGGAGAAACAGGAGCTGTCTTATCTCTATCTTTAGCTTTTTCCAGATATTTTTTACCTCTCTTCACAACAACCTTCCTTTAAACTTCATAAATCTGTAAAATTTTAAACTACTTTCACTCCCATGCTTCGAGCAGTCCCTTCTATTACCTTTACAGCAGATTCAACTGTTCTTGCATTTAAATCCTTAAGCTTAAGTTTTGCTATTTCCTCCACCTGAGCTCTGGAAATCTCTCCAACCTTTGTTCTGTTTGGCTCTTTTGAGCCCTTTTCAACATTCAAAGCTTTTTTCAGAAGTACCACAGCAGGAGGGGTTTTAGTAATAAAAGAAAAAGTTCTGTCTGCATAAATAGTAATAATTACAGGAAGAACTGTGCCGGTCTGGTTTGCTGTCTGCTCATTGAACTGCTTGCAAAACTCCATTATATTTATGCCATGCTGTCCAAGAGCAGGCCCAATTGGAGGAGCAGGGTTTGCCTGACCTGCTGTCACCTGTAATTTAACCTGTGCTGTTATTTTCTTTGCCATTTTTTCCTCTTTATAACAAAATAAAAACTATTAATTATAAAAAATTATTTAAATCTTTGCAACCTGATCAAAATTAAGCTCCACAGGAGTTTGTCTTCCAAAAATTGAAACAAGAACTCTCATTTTACCCTGATCAATATTGATCTCACTTACCGTCCCGTCAAAATTAGCAAACGGACCGCTTGTAACCTTTATAGGCATGCCTATTTCAAAGTCAGTTTTTGGTCTGGGTTTTTCTGCAACTACTTTCTTCATTATCCTGTTAACTTCATCTTCCGAAAGCGGGTGCGGCGTATCTTCACTTCCTACAAAACCTGTTACTCCAGGAGTATTTCTGACTACATACCATGAATCATCATCAAGAAGCATCTTTACCAGAAGATAACCTGGAAAAACTTTTTTTGATGAAACGTGTTTTTTACCACTATGAATTTCCATTACATCTTCTGTGGGTATATAAATATCAAATATTTTGTTGCTCATATTCATAGATTCCTTCCTATGCTCAAGATTTAATTTTACCTTGTTTTCATATCCGGCATAAGAATGAATCACATACCATCTTGGTCTCATAAAACAATTACACCTTTACTATTATATTCCGGCTAAAACTTCTACAACTTTTGTCCAGATAAAGTCAAAAACACCAAGTAAAATACCAAAAATTGCAATAGTAGCTATTACAACAATTGTGTATCTTAAAAGATCATTTCTTGTAGGCCATGATACTTTTCTTAATTCGTGAACTACATCTCTGAAAAACTTTGCAATTTTACCTGGAAGTTCTCTGATAAATTTTTTCCAGTTTATTTTTTTCCTGGCTGGAGCTGATGGAGGTTTTCTTTCCTGCATCATTTTCTCCATCATTGCCTTTTGCCTGAATTTAGTTGGAATCTTTTGCTTAGCCATTTCTTTCCATTCTTTTTTACTTACTTATGGCAGGGCTGGAGGGACTCGTTCTTTCGTCTCACTTCGTTCGCTGCAGAGACGCGGACTCCTTACGCTTCGCTTACGCTCACTATCAGTTCGCTTGCACTTCGCTTCAGTCCGTCCTTTCGAGTCCCTGAAATATGCCACCGGCATATTTCACAGCCTCTTAATTTAAGTTTAATTTTCAAATAACAGTAATACTTTTATATGGCAGGGCTGGAGGGACTCGTTCTTTCGTCTCACTTCGTTCGCTGCAGAGACGCGGACTCCTTACGCTTCGCTTACGCTCACTATCAGTTCGCTTGCACTTCGCTTCAGTCCGTCCTTTCGAGTCCCTGAAATATGCCACCGGCATATTTCACAGCCTCTTAATTTAAGTTTAATTTTCAAATAACAGTAATACTTTTATATGGCAGGGCTGGAGGGACTCGAACCCCCAACACTCGGTTTTGGAGACCGATGCTCTACCATTGGAGCTACAGCCCTATCTGGTCTCCTTATGCACCGTATGCTTCTTACACCACTTGCAATATTTTTTAATCTCTATTCTGTCAGGATCGTTTTTCTTATTTTTAACACTTGTATAATTTCTTCTCTTGCAGTCACTGCAAGCCAATGTAATATTAACTCTCACTTTAACTCCACTTTAAGATATTTCCATAAATAAAGACAAGTTAATAAACTAACATTTAGCATTATTTATGTCAACATAAAATTTGTTTTATTTATGTCTTAATATTGCTACTCTATTATTTTGGATATGCTTCCGGCACCTATGGTTCTTCCGCCTTCACGGATAGCAAAACGCAGTCCCTCTTCCATTGCTATCGGTGTAATTAGCTTTACTTCCATTTCAGTATGATCTC
>JAMCQQ010000117.1 GCA_023379515.1 Actinomycetota bacterium | reverse complement strand
TTCCAGGTAGTATTTAGTGAATCTACATAATAATTTCCGATTACATTATCCGAAATTTTATCTGACGTCCAACCTGTTTCGGTTATGAAAACAGGCAATTTTTTATTGGATAAAGATTCTGCCAATTTTTTTTCAAAACTGAAACTATTTATGCTTTTTTGACCAACAACACTTGGCGGTTGAATAAAGCCTGGATTCGGGTATGAGTGACTTGATAGGCCGTCAATTTGACTGAAAATTCCCGGAACTGCATTGTTCATTTGCTGCATAAAAGTATACTGATTCATAGACACGTTGAAAACATTGTCAGCCGCATTATCAAGTCCAGCAGAAATTACAAAGAAATTAGGGGATTTAGATTTAAACGCTGTTACGGCATATGCTAAAAGATTCGCGTATTCAGAAGGGTTTGGAGATCCTCCCCATTCATCGCCTCTGTTTACCTCGTTGTATACAATTATGTACCTGTTTTGAGTTGGCCAATCAAGAGAGTCTAGAAAATTAGCAAAATCCAAAATGTCGGCGTAATCAGGTTTTTCCCATACTGCGGTATTAAAATAGTCTCCATTTGTCGCAAGTCGAATAATTGGAATTATGTGCAGCTCTTTAGCGTTATTCATAAATTCTTGCCATTTAATAATATCTTTGTCATGTGCTTGAATTGGAATAGTTACATAGCCCCAATCTCCACCTGATGAATTAATTAGATCTGCGGCTTGATTAATTTCATCGATTGTTAAGATATGTATCCCGATTTTGTTATTAGGACGGGATAGGGGATCGTATGATGCATAAGAGGTATTTTGAAAATTCAGGAAAAAAAGTATGCATAGCGTAAATATGCATAAATTTAGAATTTTAATTTTATTCATTCCAAGTACTCATTATAGCTATTTTCAAGTAATTATCAAAGTTTCTTGATAAATTTAATTAAAAATATATAAGTTGCAATTGAATAATAAAAACGTTAACCTAAGAATATATGTCCAGAAATCCATTATCTTTATCCCTGGTCATGGTTCAGGGGCTATCGATAATATTTATTTTTTTGACAGGCCCAGTTCTTCTGGAAAATTTCTTTTTGTTCATTTTGGAGATAGCTGCACTTGCTTTAGGCGCCTGGTCTGTTTTAACAATGTCACATAAAAGTAGGGTTAGTATTACTCCGGAGGTTGCTCCTGGAGGAAAATTAATTACTGAAGGTCCTTATACTCATATTAGACATCCTATGTACACTAGTTTACTTATTCTAACATTGATTCTTGTTATTAATTTTTTTACCTGGCAAAGGTTAGTATTCTGGATTATTTTGTTAATCGATTTAATTATCAAGCTGCATTATGAAGAGTCTGTTCTTGAAAAACATTTTTATAACTATCAGGAGTATCAACAGAAAACTAAGAAACTTATCCCTTTTATTTACTAGCTTCCCGAAGAGGTTCAATAATGTATCTGGTGAGATAATTTGGATCGTTGGGAAAGATAAATCGGTTCGGTCCCAGGAGTGTTTTTAAACCTTCAATATTTTGTGATTCACATAAATTTTTCGCTCTTTCTGCATCAATATCAATCATTCCTAAAAAGGGAGCTGGGATATCGGAGCAATCTACTTGTTCGTGAGTGAGAATTTCGGGCAAAGAAGCGATTGTTCCTCCAATTTCAAGTAAGATTTCTTTCTGTTCAGCTAAGTTTCCGCTAACATGCATTGCTTCCCAAGCATCGTCTTGTCTTTGATTGTAATAGGTGGAAACATCTTCAAGAACTTCAAGTCCTGATCTTCTAGAGGGTTCAAC
The DNA here is from genome assembly GCA_023379515.1 of Actinomycetota bacterium. The sequence goes on along the minus strand of JAMCQQ010000117.1, from coordinate 1,696 downwards.
ATGCTCCCTACAGACTCTGGAAATAGCAGTTTCTGCCGCACTCATCTAGTTATAGATTAAACCTATCAATTAACATAATGCAATAGGTATTTTAGGTATAACCAGAAGTAGACGTAGTATAATTACTACATGTCTAGAATCATTTTTACAAAAAAAGGTTTTGACGAGGTAAAGAAGAAGCATAAGGAGCTAATTGACTCTCGTCCTTTTGCAGTTGCTGATTTAAAAAAAGCTAGAGACATGGGGGATTTAAGCGAGAATGGATATTATAGAGCTGCTAAATTCAAACTCATTGATATTGATAGAAACATTAGAAGACTTGAATACCTGGTTAAAAATGGAACAGTTGCTGATAAACCAAAAAAAGGAATAGTTTCAATAGGAAGTAGGGTGATAGTTAAGATTAAAGATGTGGACAGGCAATATGAAATAGTTGGGAATTATGAAGCAAATCCATCAGAAGGCAAAATATCTTATATTTCCCCTATTGGGAAAGGACTTGTGGGTAAAAGAGATGGAGATTCTATTGAGATCCTCGCTCCTTCGGGGAAAACCCGCCAAACAATTCGTGTTTTGGATTAATTCGTCTTACTGATCGGTTTTTAAGGTCAAATTTTTTAAGTTTGTTTGTATTAAAGTCATTAGTATATTCAGAACTTAGCTTTGCTCGCATGTCTACAACCCAAGATCCATATTGTTCTGGCACCATTACTTCATCGGAAAAGGGAAGATGTTCAGGTGAATCAGCAAACTTCCCAACACGTAAAGAGGAGTAACCAAACGGAATAGATTGACCGTAGGAAGCTTTTATTCCCATACTATTTAAATTGCGTACCAAAATACTGGGGGATACTTTTGCAGAAATGAGATCGTTTATATCTGGTAGTTGCAGCAACATGGTTCCGTCTTCCGCAAGGAGATGCCATAATCTTTGAAGCATTAAACCGTAAAAAACAGCATTATGAGGTAACCTTCTTAATCCACCAAATCCACGCTCAATTATTAAATCTGCTCTTCTTCCATCAAGGATTTCTGAAGCTTTTCTCCAGACCTTTGATTTAGTTATATCACCTGCGATTTGGTATATTCCAAGAGATTCATCTCTTTCCATTTCGCTTGAGGATCTTATGTCTTCAAGGGAGATTGCAATTCCAAGCTTGTTATTTTCGTCTGATAGTTTGGAAAACATATCTGCTAATGTTCCAGAAGGAGCCATAACATCGATAACGACTGGGTCATCCTTTCCTGATAGGAAATCTAAGATTTTTTCGTCTTTAAGTACCGAGGTAAACGCATCTTGGTACTCAGAAAGATTCGAATTGTAACTACTCCAACTGGAATCAGGAGAATAGTTCTGTCTTGCTTGACTTTTATGTTCACTTAGACGCAACTCTGCTTTTTCTAAAGTCATAATCCAAGATTATATCATCCTGAAGTTAAAAACTTCAACTATAGGTTCTTAATGCGTAACTTTTGATTGACAAAATTAGCTTATAGCTGTAAGATAAAGCATCAACTTTTTATAGATTTCTGCCTCATAAAAATATGCCTAGAAGAAAGAAAAAAACAAGATATTATTCTGTGGTTAAAAACTACAATTATTCAGGACGTCTATCCGACGTTAAAAATAGCTTAAGAAAAGTAAATGCGTTTATTGTAAGAAAACCTTTTACAAGTTTTTTTGCTGTTTTACTAT
>JAMCQQ010000116.1 GCA_023379515.1 Actinomycetota bacterium | reverse complement strand
TCAAGTATATGTTCCTTAACTTTTTCAAGATCATAATGATCGCTATCAAGAATTTTCTTTGCTTTCTTTAAGTCAAGTACATCTTTTGTCTTCTCGGACCATGGTATATCCAGCATCCAGTCAATATATGTCCTGATGTAAGAATACTCAGGTGACATGGTAGACATGGTCTCCAATCTCTTTATTTCCTTTTCAACTTTTTCTTTTGCATTCTTTGGAAGATTTTTTTTGTTCAACTTTTTTTCAAGCTCAGAAATAAGCTCAAAAGACTCGTCTGATTCTCCAAGCTCATCTTTAATTGCTTTTAACTGCTGTCTAAGATAGTATTCACGTTGAGTTTTTCCTACTTCCTTTTGCACCTTATCCCTTATTTGAGATTGAACTTCAAATTTTCGAAGTTCTTCAGAAAGCAAATCAGTCAGCTTTTTAAGACGGTTTTGGACATTGGTTTCTTCCAGAATTTCCTGTTTCTGTTTTGTTTCAGCAAGCAGGTATGAAGCAAACAAATCAGCCTGAACTTCAGGCTTGGAAATATTGGTAGCTGCTACAACAAAAGCGGTAGGCAGCGGTATCCCAAGCTGAATGAATTTTTCAACCTGCATTCTTATAGTTGTATTTAAATTTTCAATTTCATTGTTAAATACAAAAGGCTCTTCCTGCAACACTTCTGTAAATACCCTGAAATAGGGCTCAATCTGGGTAAAGTATTTTATTCTCACACGGGCAATACCTTCCACAACACACTTAATTTCATCTTCAGAAATATTTACAACTTGCTTTATGGCACATGCAGTACCAATTTCATAAACGTCCTCTTTCTCTATCTGCTCCTTGTTTTCTTCTCTTTGAGCAACTACAACAATTATTTTATGCTCTTTTGAAGCATTATTTATAGCATCGATTGATTTTTTCCTGCCGACTACAAGTGGAGTGGCAAGAAAAGGAAACACGACGCTATTTTTTAATGCCAAAAGAGGAAGCTCCTGCGGTATTTTCACCGACGGTTCATGTTCTTCAATTTTATTTTCTTCTGCCATTGTATTTCAACTCCTATGATTGTTTTTTATAATTTCTCATGTATCTGTTAATTCTATTCCGCTTAATTATTATCGGCAATTTTTTACTTTATTAACATATTTATAAATAAAGGTAATCAATAATTTAATTTTTTAATAACCCGACTATAATTATAACAAATTTTTTAACAAATAAATAAAAAATTTTTATATTAATATTAAAATAATTTTTCACTTAAAGTGAAAATATATTAGTAATTATAACTGCTGTTTTGAAAAAGTCAAGTAAATATTGAAAGGTGTTAGCATCTAAAATTTCGTAATAAAAAATAAATTGATAGGCTAGGATGGGTATTGAGAAAACCATTTGAAGGCTTAAGCGGGCATGGTTCCTCCTCCGGGAGGAGAGCGAAGCCTGAAACTGAGCTGGCTTTTACTCGCCGGGAAAAAGCCTGCGTGTTTTTGAAATACCCATCATGGCTCTTAAAATTCTTCTTTATTGCTGTCACGAAATTTTAGATGCTTCTTTGAAAGGTTTCTTAGACGTCAGCTCGAGTCTAGAAAGGAATTTTTAAAAGCAGCAAGGAGTAATTTTTATTATTTATTTGTTAACAGCAAAGCCTTTAAAAGCCCAGTTCGCTGAGCCTATCCTCCCCCAGGCCAAAATAGTGCCCCAATTCATGAAGAACAACCCTTCTGATAGTTGCTGCAATTTCCTCAGGGCTTCTGCTGGTAGATTCAATAGCTTTTTTATATATTGTGATTTTATCGGGTACCATCTGCCTTTTTCCGGCTCTTTCCGTAATGGGCAAGCCTTGATAAAGACCCAGAGTCAGCCGGTGATCTTTTGCATTGATCTGATTACCTGTATACCTTAATTCATTCTCTTCAACTATTATGCTAAGATTATCCAGCTTATTTTTAAACTTCTCAGGTATGTTTTCTAATGTTCTTTCAATTATCTCTTCAAATTTTTCTTTTTCCATTGCCTTATTATAAACTAAAGGTTGTAAAAAATTAAAACTTTTTGACTGCTATATGATAGAATTATTCCAAACTCTAATAAATGAATAATGAAGTAATATTTTCCAATAATTTTTCTTGGGGAGGGGGGCAAATGAAGAAATTAAACTGGCAGATCTTACTTGGTTTAATCTTAGTCTTGCTTTCAGCCGCATTGTATTTTATCCATTACCTTATTTTCAAAGATTTACATCATATTTTCCTATATCTGATCGGTGATATTGCTTTTCTGCCGATAGAGGTGTTGTTTGTTACCTTGATTATAGATAGAGTACTAAATATAAGAGAAAAAAAGACAATGCTTGAAAAATTGAATATGGTCATAGGAGCATTTTTTAGTGAAGTTGGTTTGAAATTAATCCATTTATTTGAAGAATTTGATTTAAACGTTGCAGCAATCAAGAGAGATCTTGCCGGTATTGAAAAATGGAAAGATAAAGATTTTTTAAGACAATCCGGAAAAATGGATAAATATAAATGCAACATCAACAGCAGGCAGGGTGACCTTGAAATATTGAAAACATTCCTTTCACAAAAAAGAACCTTTCTTTTACGGCTGCTTGAAAACCCCAATTTGCTTGAACATGAAAGTTTTACGGCACTTTTATGGGCAGTTTTTCATTTGACTGAGGAGCTTGAATACAGGAACAGTTTTAATTATTTACCTGACAGTGATTACAATCATTTATCGGTTGATATCAAGAGATCTTATCTTCTAATAATCAAAGAATACCTCGCATATATAAAACATTTAAAAACAAATTACCCCTATCTTTTTTCACTGGCTTCGAGAACCAACCCGTTTAACGATGAAGCATCACCAATAGTAAATAATTAAATTTTTTATTTAAAAAATTTGTAACTATTTTGTAACTATTGGTGATGTCTGTCGTCAAATCTAAATTAATCTTTTTTACAATAAACAGAATAATAGGGAGGTATCTATGGACCATCACGGCCCTGCTGCTGAATGGAAGGAAGATGCAAAAACATCCAGATTCAAATCCAGACTTGGTATTTGGATGTTTGCAGGATATTCCACCATTTATGCTGCATTCATTCTTCTTAATGTCATGAACCCAAAATTGATGGGTACGGACATAGGCAGCTTAAATCTTGCTATCATCTTTGGGTTTGGAATAATTCTATC
>JAMCQQ010000115.1 GCA_023379515.1 Actinomycetota bacterium | reverse complement strand
AATTAAATCTATGCTATCATCCTGAATACGGTTCGGCAAAAGATCCGGTAAACATACTGGGCATGATTGGTGAAAATATTAAAAAGGGCGAATATAATTATATGGATGTGGAAGATCTCAGGGATAAAATTCGCAATAAAGAAAGCATAGTTATTCTTGATGTAAGAAGCAAAGGGGAATACAACGCAGGGCATATTGAAGGAGCCGTTCATATACCGGTTGATGATCTCAGGAATAACATGGACCTGCTGGATAAAAACAGCAATATTGTAGTGCATTGCAGGAGCAGCTACCGCAGTTATCTGGCTTACAGGATTTTAAAAAATAACGGGTTTGGAAATGTATGGAACCTGAATGGCTCTTATCTAAGCTGGATGAGGAAATTATGAAATCTGAAAAATCTTATAAGGTCGTGGCAGTATATGGAAGTCCAAGGCGTGGGGGAAATACCGATGAGCTTTTAAATAAATTTCTAACCGGACTTGAAAACTGCGTATCTTTTAATTCAGGTACAGGGCTCCGTCTGGATATTGAAAAAATATTTATTTCAGACCTGAAGATTTCCTCCTGCAGGGAATGCAGGCACTGTTCAATTGATGGTGATTGTGCTGTAAACGATGACATGCAGCAGATATACCCCAAGCTTATGGAGTGCAATCTTGCTGCTATTGCCAGCCCGATCTTTTTTACGACAGTTTCAGGGCATCTTAAAGCCTTTATTGACAGATTCCAGAGATTCTGGGTTTTAAAATATGAGCTCAGTAAAAAGGTCATAACTGTTGGAAACAGGAAAGGTATTTTATTTTCATGTGCCGGATCTGAACCTGAAGATATATTTGACTGTACGAAAAAAGCTATGAGGGCACTTTTTGATGTCCTCTATATAAAATATTTTGCAGATTTTTGTTATAACAATATAGATTTAAAAGGAGACATCTTAAAAAATCAGGATATTCTTGATTTTGTTTATGAATTTGGTAAAAAAGGCGAATTTGTATCGAAAGGTGAACAGTAAATGAAGAACAATAAGATTAGTTTGATATTTTCTTTTATGACAATTTTAATAACTGCAGCACTTTTTGCCGGTTTTATTGGAGGCTGCACACAAAATAAATCCGGAAATGATGGTATATCCTCAGGATCTCAAAGTACAAAAGATTTTACCTTAAATGACCTGGATGGCAATACGGTATCGTTAAGTGATTTTACCGGAAAAACAGTAGTGCTTAATTTTTGGGCAACATGGTGCCCTCCCTGCAAAGCTGAAATTCCGGATTTCATCGAAGTGTATAAAGAATATAAGAATAAAAATGTCCAATTTTTAGGATTAAGTGCTGAAGATAAAAATGTGGTAAAAAGTTTTGCTGCCGAATTCGGAATAAACTACCCTCTGCTGATTGATCCGACCGGAGACATATTCAGGGACTGGAAAATAGACGCTATACCGCAGACATATATCTTAAATGGCAGCGGTGAAGTAGTCTTCAGCCAGGTTGGTATGATGTCAAAGAGCCAGCTGGTATCTGCGCTCGACCAGGCACTTGGCAAATAACCGGGTGCATTGCAAAATACCTGCGAGTCGGGATAAATTATGTTAGAAGTTGGAATACTTTCTTCTTTTATTGCAGTAGACATTATATCAACCTTTTTATCTACTCCCTTTCGGCCGATTGCCTCAAATCCTATGACTTCACCGGATTGTCTATTATAAATAACAAGCGTATGCATTAATTCAGCTCCCGGGTAATATCCTGCATGGTCTAACGCATGCAATTCAATCTTTGCTGCATCTATACTGCTTTTTTTTGCCATGGACAGGCTCACACCTGTCTTTCCTATCGAAACATCCATCACCTTTATGATGGATGTAGGTATTACTTCGGTAAATCTGTCATTTCCACCAGCCGCATTGTAACCTGCACATCTGCCCTGTATATTGGCAATTGAAGCAAGATTGTATGCCTGCCTGCTGCCTGTAACAAGATCCTCGCATTCACAGCAGTCTCCGGCTGCAAAAATGTCAGGTCCGCTTGACTGCATATATTCATTTACAGAAATCGCTCCTGTGTTCCCGATTTGGAGCCCGCATTGCGAAGCCAGCCCCACATCAGGTTTTGTGCCTAAACTGAGAAAAAGCATGTCGCTGTGTAATTTTTTGCCCTGTGAAGTATCTACAGAAGTGATTTTTCCTTCGGAATCTTTTTCGAAATTTATTATCTCCTGGTTTTTTAAAATATTGACTCCCATATCAGTAAGATAATTTTCAAGGTATTCAATAATTTCGAAATCAAAGACAGGAAGAAGCTGATTCATCTTTTCAATAATAGAAACATTAAAACCTTTTGAGAAGAATGCATCCATCAGCTCAAGTCCAATATATCCTCCGCCGACAATTATGACATCCGGAGCTTTTCTTCCCTTATTTTCGGCCGGAGACAATTTATTTGAGTCACCACTTAGAAATTTTATATATTCTTTGAGACCGATTGCATCATCGATAGTTCGCAAAGAGAAGGAATTCGGGGCATTGTTTAGTTCAGGATTTATTATAATCTGGTAAGAGCCAGTTGCGATTATAAGCTTGTCATAGCTGTCGGTAAATTCCCTGCCCGAACCCAGGTCCTTTACTTTTATTGATTTTAATTCCGGATTTATTGCGAACTATCGATGATGC
>JAMCQQ010000114.1 GCA_023379515.1 Actinomycetota bacterium | reverse complement strand
TGATACGACAAAAGTTACCTGAATCACCAGCCCTGGCGATACAGAAAGCAACAGACAATATTGCAATTAACCGTCCCGATATTACTTCTATTGACATTCAGATAGGAACTTTTTTTGTTGCAAATGACCAGATAACAGTAACAGTTAATAATCCTGATAGTCCAATTTATTTTGGAAGGATTTATGGAGTAAATTCGGCAGATGTAGATGCTACTGCTACAGCAATAGTAGGTTCTCCATCAGGGTATTCTGTTGCTCCATGGGGCCTTCTTGAAGGGACTTACGAATTTGGTGAGGAATATACTTTAAAATATGGAGCGCCGCCAGAGCCCAGTCCCGGAAATTTTGGAGCACTGGCATTAGATGGGAGTGGCGCACCTCCGTATGAAGAGGCTATTGTATTTGGTTCAAAGACGCTGCTTCATATTGGTGATTGGATAGATACTCTTACAGGAAATAAGGCTGGTCCTACCAGAGATGGGGTTAATGATAGGATTGCTCGAGAACCGGATGGCATATGGACCAATGATCTTGTTTCTGCTGATTTCAGTTTAGTAAGGGGAGACAGCCAGTTTATTATTATACCAATAATTAGTTTTTGGCCAAATGGCAGCAGCCAGCCTACTCAGATTGTAGATTTTAAGCCATTTATCATTTCAAGTTACTCAGGTAACGGCGGACAAGCTGAAGTTAAAGGCACGTTCCTGAATGAAGCCTTGATTATTACGGATGGCGGGATAGGCGGAGTTGACGAAACCGGGATTAGAATTATAAGGCTGATAAAGTAATTTTAAATTATTTTATTATGTTCAATTATTATTTAAAAATGTAAGTGTAAGCATTTTTTTATTTTTTTATAAACTATTTAATATTTTAACCATAGGAGCAATATGAGACTAAGAGTTATACTAATGATAGTTGCCATTATCATCGCCGGAGTTGCTGTATTCGGTGTGATTTCTTATATCTCCAATATAAGACAGACCGCAGAAAAAGAAGTTGAAAAAATTGAAGTTCTAGTCGCAGTTCAGAATATTCCAAAAGATACTTTTGTCGATGACCTGATATCGTCAAAAAGTGTGGAATTGCAGGCGATACCAAGAAAATACGTAGCGGATGGCGTACTTACTGCTCTGGATAATTTTAAGGGTTTTGTCACTATTTCACCAATCAGCAAAGGTGAGCAGATTACTTCTACAAAATTTTCAAAACCCGAGCAAATAGGCCTGGCTTTTAACATCCCCGGAAATATGGTGGCGATTTCTATTCCTGTTGATGAAGTTATTGGCGTATCAAACCTGATTAGAATTGGTGATATGGTTAATGTAATTGCAACTTTTATGCCTGATACAAATAAAAATGCAAACGAAACGACGGCTGCGGTCCAAACAACAACTGTTGAAACACAGCCTAGTGAAGCCGGGCAAGAAGGAATACTTACAGAAATAAAGGAACCTACCACTAAGACATTATTGTGGAATGTCAAGGTGCTGTATCTTGGCACCAGGGAACTAACTGCAGAGGAGCAAAAAGCGAAAGACAGTAAAATTTTATCAAACCAGGCATCCAAGGATAAAAATGCTAATATAATCATCAAAACGGTAACTCTCGCCGTATCACCCGAAGATGCTGAAAAGCTGGTATTTAGTGAAGAAATGGGGCTTGTATGGCTGGCGCTGGTTCCGTCAGAAGGAGTAGAAGTAAAAGAAACCCCGGGACGTACTTATAAGAATATTTTTGAAGAGCAGTAATTTTAATATAAAAATATAATAACAAAATATTAAAGGTAACAATGGACAATATCTTAATAACTCTTATCGATAAAACTGAAGAAAGCATAGAAAGGGTAAGCAGGCTATTGCGGAATCTATCAGGTCTTGAGATAGGTCAGATGAGCACAAGTTTAGACGATCTGAAATCATTGATGGTTGAAAAAATACCTGCAATTGTCTTGGTAGGACCTTTATATACACTGGCAGATTTAGAAGATCTCCTAAAAACCTGCGGCCAGGGTGCCGGACTCGTAAAAATAATTCTTTTTACTGGGGAACAATCCTCAAACATATTCAGAAAAGCTATTAAATCTAATATTTTTGATGTTCTGGAGTTTCCCTTTAACTATGACGATATGAAGGAGACCATAAACAGGGCAAGAGTTGCAATAAAAGAAATTACCGGTGAAAAAAATATTTCCCAAACAGAAGAGACCAGAGCAAAAAATAAAATTTCTAAAAATATAATGCTCTTTAGCTCTAAGGGCGGAACAGGTAAGTCATTTATAGCAACCAATCTGGCAATAGATTTATATAACCAGACAAAAAAAAGAGTAGTTTTGGTCGATTTAAATTATCAGTCGGGAGATATAGCCCTGATTATGGACATCGTCCCCAGACATACTTTTTACGATATTACATCTATAATAAATCAGCTTGACACAGAAATGTTAAGCAGTTTTCTGACTCAGCATAGCTCTGGAGTCAAAGTGCTCCCTGCTCCTGTTGATCCTACACAAGCAGAATCCATAAGCACGAAGGCAACAGTGAAGGTACTGGATACACTTTCAAGAATCTGTGATTACATAGTTATAGATGCACCATCAAATTTTTCAGAAAATATACTTGCACTACTGGAAAAAATTGATTTTTTATGCATGGTTGCCAGCATGGATGCTCCGAGTATAAAAAATTTAAAGGTGTCTTTAGAGGTAGTTGACCAACTGAAATTCCCGGACGAAAATATATTGATCATAATAAACCGCGCAAACACCAAAGTTGGAATAACAACGGATGAGATTGAAGATACTTTAAAAAGAAAAATTGATATTACTGTTCCAAGTGACAGGCTGGTACCGCTTACGATAAACCAGGGTAACCCTATTATAAGCGCTTATCCAAAATCGTCTGTAAGTAAAAGCATCAATAAATTGACAAAATATTTAATTAAATCCAAATAATTCAAAAAATATACAAATTTTAAAGGGGTATTATGGGTCTGCAGGACAGAATAAAAAAAAGTCAGGATTTTGAAAAAAGCCTTGAACCAAAATTGGAGACAGGAGAGCATACCAGGGAAAAGCAAATTGATAAGATTAAAAGAGAAATACACATGCGATTGATAACGGAGCTTTCAGATATAATTTATAAAAAGAAGATCAGTGATGCTGAATTAAAGTTAAAGGTTAGAAAAAATGCCCAGCAGTTTTTAAATGAAGACAGTAATCCGCTCTCGCTTGAAGAGAAAAACAATATCATAAACGCCCTCATCGATGATATCGTAGGGTATGGCCCGATTGAGGAATTTTTACTTGACAATGAGGTTACTGAAATAATGGTAAACGGACCTGATGATATATTTATAGAAAAATTCGGCAAAATATACCTGACAAACAAAAGTTTTTTAGATAATGCACATTTATTGAGGATTATTGATAAAATTGTCAGTCCCTTAGGCAGAAGAGTAGACGAAGCCTCGCCATATGTAGATTCAAGACTTCCTGACGGATCACGTGTGAATGCGATAATCCATCCCCTGGCGCTGACAGGCCCTTATTTGACCATTAGAAAATTTGCAAGAGAACCATTCACTATAGAAGATTTTATTGAAATAGGTACCAGCACACAGAAAGTCGCTGATTTTCTTAATGCATGTGTTGTTGGCAGGATGAACATAATTGCATCTGGTGGAACCGGTACTGGAAAAACAACCACATTAAACGTACTGTCATCTTTTATTCCGGGAGAAGAAAGAATAATAACCATTGAAGATGCTGCTGAATTACAAATGCACCAGCGTCATGTGCTTAAATTGGAGTATAGGCCCCCAAACATTGAAGGAAAAGGCGAAATAACCATAAGAGATCTGGTAAGGAACTCATTGCGTATGAGGCCTGACAGGATAATAGTAGGTGAGGTCAGGGGAGGAGAAGCGCTGGACATGCTGCAGGCAATGAATACAGGTCATGATGGAAGTTTAAGCACCGTACATGCTAATTCCCCGAGAGATGTACTTTCAAGACTTGAAACAATGGTATTGATGGCAGGCATGGATCTGCCTATAAAGGCAATAAGGGAACAGGTCTCATCGGCTATTAATTTGATAGTGCATATGAACAGATTAAAAGATGGTACGAGAAGATTTGTAAAAATAACCGAGGTTCAGGGTATGGAGGGCGATGTTATCACCCTGCAGGATCTTTTTGTTTTTGATTTTTCCATGGGTATAGACAGCAGGGGAAGATTTAAAGGCCGGATTAAGTCAACAGGGTTAAAGCCAAGATTTCTTGATAAATTAAGTGAATCCGGTATTGAGATATCCAATGAAATCTTTGAAAAAGAAATCTGATATAAAGTTCATTTAATAAAATTATTTAATAAGACAAACATATTATGGTAAAAAAATCTTTTTTTAGATTTTGTACAATAATTATAATAGCAGTTTTATCTGTATTTATATTTTTTACAATTAATCCGCTATTTCTAAAAGCAGAAACTTCCCCAGACTCGGATATTGTCTTAAAAAGATTATATTCTGATGAATTTCCAAAGATAATTTTTTATATAGATTTTAAGGAAGGATCACAGATAGGTTCTCTGGATTTAAAGAACGAGGATCTGAAAATAGTTGAAAACGGACAGGAGGTTAAAAACTTCCGTGTTGAAAAAGTAGATACAATAAAAGAGCCAATAGGAGTAGTGCTTGCTCTTGATACCAGTGGAAGCATGAAAGGAGAACCAATAGAAGCTGCAAAAATAGCTACAAGTCTTTTTATTGACGAAATGAGGAAAATAGACAAATTTGCAGTCGTAGGTTTTTCTGATGATATAAAAGTTTACTCATCTTTTACCAAAGACAGACAGCAGCTCAAAAACTCTATTGCTCAGGTGGAGGCAAAAGGTGAGACATCATTATTTGACGGTATTGATATATCAATCGACCAGTTCAAGAACCTTGATATAAAATATAAATATGTAGTTGTGCTTTCCGATGGAATGGATACTGTCAGTAAATTAAAATATACCGACATTATAAACAAAGCTAAGAAAGAAAATGTAACAATATATTCAATAGCACTGCTCTCCAAAGACTATAATCCTGCAAATTTAAGCGAAATATCCGGAAGCACAGGCGGCGAAATGTTAATTGCTGCAAGCACCGGTGAGTTAAAAGAGTTATATGGCAATATCTCCAGAAAGATAAGGAACCAGTATAAAATATCATATACAAGTCTGTGGCCCAATATGGAGACAATAAAGTCTGATATATTTATAGAAAAATCGGATGCGAGTGATTCCATAACATTATCTTACAAAAATCCTTATTTTGCCCCCCAGCCAACAAGAACAGTAAATGAACAACCTGTATCTTATTTAAAATATCTTAGCATATGGTGGATAAGGCTGATAATTTATGTTGCAATATTTATCTGTATACTGATGTTTTTATATGCTTTAATCCTTATAATTTTCCGTCCGAAACCTGTGTTGAAAAAGAAAACAGAAATCTATGGCTCTAAAACTCCGGTAATCACTAGTTCAGATCAGGATACCGATCAGGACAAAGTCAAACACGGTATCTTTGGAAGGCTTTCAGGTTTGACTTCAAAAGTCGCTTCAAAAAGAGGTTTTGTAGAACTATTTGACCTCAAACTTGAAAGGGGAGGCTTAAAGATCAGGGGTTCGGAATTTATGACCTTGCAAATAATCTCAGTGCTGATTATAGGTATTTTAATTCAATTATTTGTAAAAAATGCTTTTCTCACAGCAGCGGTTGTCTTTCTTTTAATTATATTACCCTTTCTATTTATAAATATTTTGACTGCAAGAAGAATCCAGAAGTTTGATGAACAGCTTCCTGATACACTGCAGCTTATCAGTGGTGCCCTCAAAGCTGGTTATAGTTTTAACCAGTCAATCAACATGGTTGTAGATGAGACAAAACCGCCAATATCCGATGAATTTGCAAGAGTTTTAAATGAGGTAAGGATGGGTTTGCCTGAAAAAGAGGCACTTGAAAATTCTGCAAACAGGATAGGCTCTTCACATTTTGCCTGGGTGGTCATGGCCATAAATGTTCAGAGAGAAGTTGGGGGAAACCTCTCAGAGATAATGGAAATAATTGCAGATACAATCAGAGAAAGAGCCAGGGTTATGAACCAGATCAAAGCCCTGACTTCCGAGGGCAGGCTTTCAGCTATAATTTTGATTGCTTTACCTATAGTACTGGGCATTATACTGTTTACGATAAACAGGGCATATATAGGTTTGCTTTTTACAAATAGGATTGGGCTTGTAATGGTTGCTTTTTCGGCATTCTTAATGATAACCGGAATAATATGGATAATAAAGATTGTAAATGTTAAATATTAAAATAATTATATAACTAAAATTAAAATTATCTTAAAATTAAGGACTAATAGATGTATTTATATATTATAATTGGAGCTGTTTTTGTTTCTGTTTTTATTCTTATCCTGTCTCTTGGGCTGCCTGTTGTTTTAAAGAAAGGGTCAAAAAGCAGCATAAGTAAAATTGTCTATTATGGCAAAGATGCCGGAAAAAAAGATGATGTAATTCCATCTTTTGCAGACAGGATATTAAAACCATTTTTTTCTAGAATTGCAGTAATATTTAAAAAGTTTAGCGCAAAAGAAATTCTTGATGAGACGAGCCATAAACTGGATTTAGCAGGAATTTTGGAAACCGTAGGATTGGACGAATATCTCGCACTTAAATTATTGGCACCTCA
>JAMCQQ010000113.1 GCA_023379515.1 Actinomycetota bacterium | reverse complement strand
AAAATGCTATATATAAAAGTAAAATTTAGTGGAGGTTCAATTTTAATTGTTATACAATGTCTTTACATGGTAAATAGTGAAAATCCTGATTTGTCTATTGTTATCCTTAACTACAATGTTAAGGATTTGCTTTTGAATTGCTTAAAATCTATCTTTGAAAGCAAAGGTAAGTTGGATAGGTGGCAGGTTATTGTAGTGGATAATGCATCTTCTGATGGGTCAGTTGAGGCTGTAAAGGAAAAATACAAAGTTAAGATTGCCACGGACTCTTCGAGTCCTCGCAATGACATGATGGTAGAGCTTGTGGAGAATAAAGAAAATCTAGGTTTTGCTGCTGGAAACAATGAAGGGGTAAAATTTGCCAAAGCTCCTGTAATTCTTTTTCTAAATCCTGATACTGTTGTTGGCAAGGACACCATTCAAAAATCCCTGGAGGTTTTGCTTTCTAATCCTGACTTTGGGGCTTTGGGTTGTAAGGTAGAACTGCCTGATGGCCGGATGGATTATTCCTGTCACAGAGGTTTTCCTACTCCCTGGAATTCCCTTGCTTATTTTAGTGGACTTGCTAAAAAATTCCCCCGCTCTTCCCTGTTTTCTGGTTACACAGCTTCTTATTTAGATATTAACAAGCCTCACGAAGTGGATTGTATCAGCGGGGTATTTTTAATGGTGAGAAAAATTACAGGAGAATCAATTGGATTTTGGGATAAAGATTATTTTTTTAATGGTGAAGACATTGAATTTTGTTATTCTTTAAAGCAAAAAGGCTGGAAAATTTATTATTATCCTGATGTAAAAATAGTCCACTATAAAGGTTCTTCATCAGGGCTTTGGTCAACTTCTGCTCTAAAAGTGGAAAAACATACTAAAATAGCTGCAGCCACTCACGCTGCCTCTGCCATGAGGATCTTTTACAAAAAGCACTATTATAAAGATTACCCTCCCCTATTGCGCCATTTTATTCTTTGGGCCATTAAGCTATTGGAGCATTACAGAAAATTTAAAATATTAACAGGACTTAGATATGAGTGATTTAGATTTATCAGTAATTATTTTAAGTTTTAATACCAGGGAGATTACAGATAAGTGCTTGTCGCGGCTTAAGATAGCTAAGGAGTACTGCGAGAAACAGTTTAACAACAAAGTTAAGGTAGTTGTTTTGGATAATGCTTCAGCAGATGATTCTGTTTTTATGATTAAACAGGATCATCCGGAAGTTAAACTTATTGTCTCAAAAGAAAACACAGGTTTTGCCAAGGGTAACAATATTGTCCAAAAATCTACCAAAACTCCCTTTATTTTACTGCTTAATTCTGATGTGTTTGTGGAAGAAGATAGCTTGTATAAAATGATGGCTTATTTTAGGGTTAATAAAAATTGTGATGTGATGGGGGCAAAATTAAAATATGCCTCAGGAGCGTTGCAGCCTTCTGCAGGTTTTTTGCCCGGTCCTTTAAATATTATTTTTTGGATTTTGGGAATAAATTTGTTGCCTTTTATAGGAAGCAAGTTAAACCCTTTTCACCCACAAAGCAGGACTTTTTTTTCTAAGGCTCACTCTGTAGGTTGGATTATGGGTGCTTTTTTTGCTTTAAAAAGAAAAGTTTTTGAAAGTACTTTGGGGTTTGATGAGAATTTATTCATGCACATGGAAGAAGTTGAGTGGTGCAAGAGGATTAAGGATAAAGGGTTTAAGATTTGGTATGTGCCCCAGGTTGAGGTAACGCACCTGCATGGTGCCTCATCCAACTTTGATCTGGGATCAAGTTTTATAAATGAAATTTCAGGGATCAGTTATTATCTTAAAAAACATTACCCCCTATTTTATTTACCCACAAAACTGTTTATCGTTTTAGGATTGGTTCTTAGAATAATAGCTTTTTCTTTTTTGGGAAAAGGCAAAAGAGCGAGGGTTTATGTAGAAGGGTTAAAGATAATATGAAAATTGCAATAATTACAGTTAACTATAATGGCAAGAAAGATACTTTAGATCTGCTTGAGTCGTTGCAGAATTTACGGACTACGGACTATGAATTACGGACTATTGTTGTTGATAATGCCTCAAGTGATAGTAGTGTGTCTGCAATTCACAAGCAATTTCCTGAAGTGGATATTTTACAAACTGGGGCAAACCTTGGCTTTGCCGGAGGTTATAACAAGGGTTTGGAATATGCCAGGATTTGGGGAGCTGATCACTTTTTGTTGATAAATAATGATTGTCTGATTAAAGATTCTGATTTAATTGTAGAGCTTAGTAAAATTTTAGACTCAGATCCAAAAATTGGTGTGGTTTCTCCAAAAATCTACTTTGCCCCAGGTTTTGAGTTTCACAAAGACAGGTATAGAAAAGAGGATTTAGGCAAAGTTATTTGGTACGCTGGGGGCGAATTTGATTGGAATAACATTGGCTCGCTTCACAAAGGAATTGATGAGGTGGATATAGGCCAATATAACGAGGTAGCCCAAACAGGGTTAATTAGTGGCGCCTGTGTGTTAATTAAAAAAGAAGTGATAGAAAAAGTGGGAATGTTTGATGAGAAATATTTTTTGTATTTTGAGGACAGTGATTTAATAAAAAGGATTACAGCAGCAGGGTTTAAAACATATTATAACGGCAGTGTGGCAATTTATCACAAAGTTTCCCGTTCAACAGGCATTGGTTCAGTAGTCACGGATTATTACCATACCAGAAACAGGCTCATTTTTGGCATGCAGTATGGGAAAACACGCACTAAATTTGCTCTTCTAAGGGAGGCTTTTAAACTATTTTTATTTGGCCGTCCTGCCCAACGTCAAGGGATTTTGGATTATTATTTTGGTTTGACCGGGGGTAAAAAAGAGCTTTTTAAGGCTTCAGATAACATTGAATATCCCCTGAAATTATCAATTGGTATTGTAAATTACAATACTGCAAAGCTGACTAAAAAGCTTTTGGAAAGTATTTTTAATAAAAAGTCCGGTTTTGATGAGAAAACTATGGAAGTGATTGTTTTGGACAATGGTTTGATAGACCCTTGCAAGGATCAAATAAAAGAGTTTGTGTCTAAAATTAAATATTTAGTAAATCCTGAAAATGAGGGTTTTTCCAAAGGCTACAATAAAACAATTAAATATAGTTTAGGACAGTATTATTTGATGCTTAATTCTGATATAGAAGTTTTGGAAAATGGGCTTGGGCAGTTGGTGAAAACTGAAGATGAATTTAAAGGCCAAGTTGTATCGGGAGGGAAATTAATGTTTCCGGATATGTCCAGTCAAGATAGCGCATTTCACCTCCCCACCCTTCAAGGAGCATTTAATGAGTATTTTCTAGCCCGGAAAGGTTCGTATTTTATGTTTGAGCCAAAAGCAGAAAAACCTGTCAAAGTGGAGGGTTTGGTTATGGCCTGTTTTTTGATTCCTAGAAAGATACTAAATAAGGTAGGTCTTTTAGATGAAGGTAAATTTATCTTTTTTGAAGATATAGAATATTGTAAAAGACTGAAAAAATTTGGCGTACCTGTTTACTTTATACCTAGCGCCAAATTTATTCATCACCATGGAGCTTCCACTAAAAAAATTGGCCAGGATAAAGCTTATAGCCTTTTACAAAAGAGCGCCCAGCATTATCATGGAAAAATTTATTTTATCCTGCTTAATTTAGTGCTTCGTTTAGGTCAAAAGTTTGGTAGAGTTCAAACTCCTGGTTCCAGATGGCAAAAAGAATGATAAATGCTTGCATTTTGTAAACTTTTCTGGCTATTATAGTAATTCACTATGGATGCAGATACTCAAGATATACAAGAAGCACAACTAATTAATACTGATACAGGCAATAATGATGCAGCTTTGCTGCTTAAAATTGAAGAGATGATTAAGACTCATCTTTCTCAAATTGATTCTTTAGGGGAAGAAATTACCAAACGCAAAGACATGCTTGATGATATTTTTGCCAATAATGAGACTTATCAGGAGCATGATAAACAAGCAAAAGAAGCTGCCAGGATTAAATCCAATACCAAAAAAGAAATCTTAAAAAGGGCTGATGCAGCAGAATTATCTGAGAAGCTTAAAGATTTAAAATTAGAGCAAAAAGAGCTGCGCGATGGTTTATCAGATTATTTAAGGGAATACCAAAGATTATCAGGATCAAATGAGATTGAGGGAGATGATGGAGAAATTAGGGAAATTGTTTATACAGCAAAATTAGTCAAAAGATCTGCTAATTTTAAGGAACGCTAAAGAATCTTCTATAGACCTGAATGATCCAAAGTTTTATGGGGCTGGTTTTTTTATGGATACTTTGCCCCCAAAGAATGTCCCTCTTCCGCTACCAGAGAGTGGGTGCTGTGTTACTACTTCCTATGCCTGGCTTGCCTTGGCTGCATATTCCATATCCTATGTGAAAGTTTTTCATTCTTTGCTTCTTGTTCAGCATCAGGAGGAAGAACAGTAATAGTTATTGTACTACCGTCTGGTGTTACTTCTATTTTCTGTGTTATTCCTGTTCCTGGAGCTGTTTGCGGAGTTAACTCCTTAATCATACCAGTAATTTTACAATGCTACCTTGGTAAATAATAATTATACCAGTATATTTCATAGTGAGTATGCAAGAAATCCTTATTTGATTAATGCTTAAAGGTATGAAATAGTAGAAGTAATGAAACAAAAAGGTTTTATCTTCCCTATAATGATAATAATAGTTTTAATAGCAATTTTTGTAGGAGGATTTTATTTTATTACTAAGCAAAATAAACCTGACCGTTTGCCAAAAATACCTCTTGTAAAAATTACCCCAACTGCAAAACCAAATGTTAAACCTGTAAAGGAAGATACTATTGTTACCCCAGATGGGAGAACTACTTTTATCTTTCCTTCAGGTTCATTTAGTGGCAAAACAGATTTATCTGATGGGTATACACCTTGTTGTATAGTGCCTGAAGGTCCTCTTCGGAATGCAGGTGTAGTTGCTTATTTAAAGATTATGAGTGGGCCAGATTTCAATCCTCTCAAGCCTTTTACTATAGTTATGAAGTATGATGGCAATTCTCATTTAGACGAAAAAACGTTGGCAATATATGCTTCTTCAGAAACACATGTAAATCCAACTTTTGTAACTAAATTACCATCCAAAGTTGATACAGAAAAGAAAACAGTAACTGCTGAATACCAAAAGTATGGAATTTTTGGGTTACTAGGAGAATTAAAATGTCCTAATGATAAAAAAGAGCCTTCTAATGATAATAGATACAACCTTTGGGGGTTATCAGAAGTTACAGCAGGTACGTCTTTAAATGGAGTATTAGATAGTAAAAGTGATGAGGATTGGTATAAGTTGAGTGTTACTAAAGGAAAGAGATACATTATTGAGACTATTAACTTAGCTCCTAATGTAGATACAATTATTGAGATTTCTGATACTGCAACTACCCTTCAGCAAAATAACAGAAATGATAAAAATGTAGCAGGGTCTAGAATAGAATGGGTACCAGAAAGAAATGATACAGTTTATCTGGCTGTAAAAGCAGCTGAAACCAGTAAGGTTGGTTGTGATGCTACTTATGATCTTCTAATTAAGGAAAAGTAAGATCCTCCAAAAAATAATCTGCTACTTACTTCATAGTCCACCTGGTAAACGTTAGCCGAACTCTGATTCCTAACCTGGCTTTTGAAGAATTGCCAAAATATAAAATTTATCTTAGTTGACTTCTTCGTTGGGATTTGATCCGCTAATAATATGATAACTGTTTGAATTGAACTCTAAGCAAAGTTTTTTAATATTCTCCTTTACTTCTTTCTCGTCGATGCCTTTAGGAGCGTCAATTGTAAATAAAACATTTTTAGTATTATCCGTGACTTTTGTTCTATCTGCATAACCTACAGAAAATGAATAAAAAATTCCTTTTATGTCCTTAAAAACGATGTCTCCACTTGGAACTTCTTTTTCTTCACCGCCAATCAGGGTGATAGTTTCTCCTTTGTTAGCTAGATCAATATGTATTTCTCCTTCTATCGTATCTAAATCATAAGCCGAAAAAGAGAGATTGCTTAAGAGTTCGTAAACCATGTATTGATTTACTACGTTATTAATATTGCCAATTTGTTTGCCACATAAAACCCGGTTTATTTGCATATAAGGGAAACCAAAACGATGACCACCCAATTCTTTGGCAAGATTCTCGTAAGCCTGAGAATTGTTCAATAATGGAAGTGTCATATCCTTATACTTATCTTTTATCTTTGGATAAATATCAGTCAATATTTTCTCTGTAGCATCATTTCGTGGTATTACGGATATGTTGTTAGCTACACCAAATGCAACTAAATGATGTGGAAATCGTTTTAATACATCA
>JAMCQQ010000112.1 GCA_023379515.1 Actinomycetota bacterium | reverse complement strand
AATAGTTATATCATCCCCATCACATCAATCTATTGAAGATTTATCTATTATGAGAACAATCCCTAACTTAATAGTAATTGCTCCGGCAGATGGTAATGAAGCAAAGAATGCTATAAAAGAAGCAGTTTTGGACTATATAGGTC
The DNA here is from genome assembly GCA_023379515.1 of Actinomycetota bacterium. Next base: position 2,414 of record JAMCQQ010000112.1, on the reverse strand, counting down.
CTGTATACATCAGGCTTTCAAGATACAGTACCCCAATTATTACTGATGAGCATGAAAAATTCAATATTTGGAAAGGCCAGGTTGTATGTGATGGGGATGATATAACTATTATCTCAACAGGTATTATGCTAATTAATGCATTAAAAGCTGTTAAATTATTAAAAGATAAGGGTATAAAACCAGCCTTAATAAACATGCCAACCATTAAGCCTTTAGACGAGGAGCTGATTTATAATTATGCCAGGAAAACAAAAGCTGTAATTACAGTTGAAGAGAATACAGTAATCGGTGGTTTGTATTCAGCAGTTTGTGAATCATTATCACAAAAATATCCTGTACCGATAACAAATGTATCAATCTGTGATCAGTTTGGAACGTCAGGTTCACCTGAGGAGCTTTTTAAATATTTTCATTTAACAGATAAAGATATTTTTAATAAATCTCAGGAATTGATAAAAATTAAAAAGCAGTTTAATAATTAAAATTGATTTCTTAAATATTTACTTTAAAAATATAAATGTTGATAGATTGGATTTAACTAAATTTTAATTAGAAAAATTTATTAAAAAAGTTAATTTAATAAAAGAAAAACAATGCAATATGATTGATATTCTTTTTAGATGATTTTGAATAGGAAGAAGCATGACTATTACAAGAAGAGAAGTTGTAAAAAAAGCAATTAATTTCAATACACCTCCGCGGTTACCCCTCAGGTTTTCAGAATGTGATGACGTAGATTTTAATGATATCAGAATATTGGATGATAGAGGAAGAAACTTGCTGGGCAAAAAAAAGTATACTACAGATGAATGGGGATGTATTTGGAAAACTGAACTACAGGGTAGTATGGGTGAAGTTGCAAATGCTGTAATAGATGATTGGAGCAAACTTTCAACTTATAAAACCCCTAACCCACATGATCCATCCAGGTATAAAGATTTTGATAGAGAATTAAAAAAGGTAAGGAACAGGTATGTATTAGTTTTTAATCATTTTGGTCTTTTTGAAAGAATGCATTTCTTAGTTGGATTTAATAAGCTTCTTGAAAGTTTTTATCTGAATCTTTTGGAAGTTGAAAAACTTGCAGATATGATTGTTGATTTTCAAGTTGGGATTATTAGAAATTTGTCAGATAAATATAAGGGATATATAGATGGAATGTGGACAACTGATGATTGGGGTACTCAAACTGGTTTGTTTATAAGTAAAGATATGTGGATAAGTATTTTTAAACCCCGATACAAAATAATTGCAGAGGAGTTGCATGAAGCAGGTATTGAGTGGTGGTTTCATAGCTGCGGTAAGGTTAACGATATAATTGATGAGTTGATAGATATAGGTATTAAAGTTATAAATACTTATCAACCTGCATGTTTGGGTATTGAAGAAGTAGGTAAAAAATTCAAAGGTAAAATATGTTTTGAAACTAGTATAGATATTCAAAATACAATTTTTAAGGGAAAAGAAGATATAAGGAAAGAAGCTTTTAATATAGTTAAGAATTGGTCTATCAAAAAAGGCGGTTTGATAGTCACAAATTATAATGATGTATCTTATGACTTATATCGGGAGAAAGGTAATCCTATTGAAATTAATAAATTAATGTATGAGTACTTTAATGAAGCTTATAACAAATATTACAGATAAGTCCTTTGATTGAGTTCATTTTATACAAAAGTTTTTACAATTTTAGCAAAAGGTATTATTGCTTAAGAGGTGAAAATGACTAAAAACTATGAAAAGATTGATAAAGTTAAACCATTTAAACGAAAACTGGATTTTACAAGTTGTGATTTTAATAAGTATGACATTATGATAATTCGAAAATTAAGCGATATTGCTTCAATTTTTACAGATCAGAAAAAATCAGAGGAAATGCAAGAAAGTTCTGATCCTGTAATTTATACTGTAGGAGAAATTAAAGTCCCAAACGAAGACGGACATCTATCTTTTGGAATAAGCAAAATATATCCAGGGAAAATAGGAAATGAGTTTTATATGACCAAAGGTCACCATCACAAGAGTAAAGATGGCAGTGAAATCTATATATGTGTCGAAGGTAAAGGATATTTAATTATACAATCTAAGGGTCAAGTTATCAATTTTTATATGAATAAAGGTTCTGTGGTTTACGTGCCACCAGGATGGGCACATAGAACTGTAAATTGTGGAAAAGGATTTTTCTCTTGCTTATATTTTATGCCTGCAAATGCTGGACATGATTATGAAAGTATTAAGAAGAATGATTTTAAAATAAGAATAGTGGAATTAGATAAAAAAATTTGTTTAATTGAAAAATAATTAATAAATTCAAGAGGATTAAAAAATATGAGTTTTTATATCGGTATAGATATTGGCGGAACAAAAATCTCTATAGGCTTATTTGATGAAGCAGGAAAATTGATTTCAAAGAA
>JAMCQQ010000111.1 GCA_023379515.1 Actinomycetota bacterium | reverse complement strand
TTCTGTTATTAAGTTTAGCTTCTCTAATCACCTCCATTGTTCTTTCATCAATTTTTTCGTATTTTGGAGCTATAGCTGTAACCCTTTTCATCTTAAATCTCATATTACTTCAATATCTTGATCTGGAATACAGATGGGCTATAGGCATAGCCTTGCTCTTATTAGCAGTTTGTCCATTTTTGCTTATTGCTAAGAAAGAAAATATAGCTGAGGCTTTTGCCAATTATACATATGGATATTTAGTATTTGGTCTTCTCTTTATTCTCATAGATAAGCTTAGAGAAAGGGTAAAAGAAAAGAATAGATTTGTTATTTTCAAAAAAATTATGCTTAGTTTGATATTCTTTTCGCTATTGTTTTCTAATTATCTAATATTCCCTCTGATCTTACCCGAGTATAAGTCTATTCAACCCTTTGAGTTATATACTTCATTGATAATTCCAAGGGCTTATAAGTGGCTTAAAAATCAGCCACATAATTTCATAATTGCTGAATATCCTCTCTTAGATGAAAAGGGAGAAATATATTCTGATTATATATATATGCAAAAGATTCATGGGAAGAATCTATTTAATCTTTTACTAAGGGATAAAGAAAAATCAAAATTGCTTCTTGAAAGTGGATTCGAAAAAAATATAAATGAGTTTATCAACGGCTTAGGTAGTAAAAAAATGGCAGAGATGCTTGGTTATTATGGTGTAAGGTATTTGCTTTTGCATAAAGATAAAATTGGGGTTGAGTTAAGCAAAGAAGCGAAAAATAAGTTAGATGGATTTAAATTAGTGTACTCAGATGAAAAGTCAGATATTTTTGAAATAGATGAAAGTTTACAAAAACCAACAATTTATCCCATTAACAACATTAGATATTTTTCCAGAAGTCTTGGGCTTTTATATATTCCGGAAAGCCTTAAAGCTATTGAATTTAAGGATAACAAAACAAAAGGAACATTTAATTATTTTCCCACTGGAGATGAAGTTAAAGATAATGAGGTTTTAAACATTTCAAATGAAGTCATAGTACCCATTGATATCTCATATGATGTTTTAGATAGTGTTAATGGGAATGAAGGTGTTTTATATGGCGATCTCAATCTTGTTCCATCGCAAATGAAGAGTAAAAGTGCCTATTCTATACCACTTTATGTGTTTAACGCTGGTTCGAGAACCTGGCCAAATAAGCAAGAAGAAAATAGTGTTCATTTGAGTTACCATTGGTTAGATGTTAATACCAAGGATGTGGTCGTTTTTGATGGAGTAAGGACAAATTTGCCGCGCAGCATAATACCCGGTGAGGTAGTTAGGGTAGATGTTGAAGTAAAAACACCAGAGGAACCAGGAGATTATATTTTACAGTTTGATTTGGTAAGGGAAAAGGAATATTGGTTTTCTTGGAAAGGAGTAAAACCATTATCAAAAGATGTGAAGGTAGTTTCAAACCAAGAGGCTGAAGATGTTGTTTTTTTAGATCAAGAGGAAGATAAAAATAACATAATTAATCCAGAAGAAGCCATTCCAGAATATTTTGAATTTAATAAAAGAAACTATTCTGTTGCCTATTCTTTTAGCATCATTAAGGAGGGGGAGTATTCTTTTTATCTCTTAAAATCTTCCCCTCCCGATATGAAAGAAATAAGATTTAGCTTAGACGGGAAAGGATGGATAGATAGTTATATTGATATTTTAAACTACTTTCAAGAGGCATCTGATTCCGAGGACCCTTTTTCTCAAGAGACTTCAACGTTAAACAATAATAGTAAATATATTATTAAACTTTTAGATGTTTACCTTAATAAAGGAAATCATCAAATTGTCTTTTTTGACAGCCGTTTCTTTCTAGATAGATATAGATTTAAGGATAGTGACTTTTTAGTCTTACAGAATTTAAAATCTGCTAATAAAGACATTAGTAGTAGTATAAATATCCAATCAGGAACCGCAAGTTCTAATGAATATAAAATAGAAATAAATACTAACTATCCATTTCCTCTAGCTATAAATGAGGTCTATCATAAGACATTAGAGGCTTATTATACAGATGGAAAGAAAATTGACATATTTTCTAATCCTGGATATTCGATTTTATATTTTGATAAAGTTGGAAAATATGATGTGATAATAAAATTTAGTAAAGATAAAATTATAGAGACAGGTAAGGAAATTTATTTCTTTTGGGCTATTTTCATTTTATGTATTGTTTTTACTATAATTGTATGGGGGAAGCCAAATTTTGAAAAATACCATACCTAAAGAAAAAATTGTTAACTAATAACAAAAAAATTTCAATAATAGTTCCGGCTTATAATGAAGAAAATTCCATAGTTTCCTGCGTTGCAGAGATAGAAAAGACAATGGAAAAGGGGGGTAAAAATTATGAAATTGTAATTGTAGATGATGGTAGTACAGATAAAACTCATTTAAATGTAATAACAAGCTTTAGTAAAGATGAGCATGTTAAAATCTCATCATACCAACCAAATAAAGGTAAAGGTTATGCAATAATGCAGGGCTTTAGCCTCTGCGCTGGAGAGCTTATAGCTTTTATAGATGCGGACATGGATCTTCACCCTTTGCATCTTTTATTGCTTATGGAATATTTAGAATTAAAGGACGCAGACGTAGTAATTGGCTCTAAAAGACATCCTGATTCCGCGCTTAATTATCCATGGATTAGAAAGCTATATAGTAATGTCTATTTTTATTTGATTAAAATTATTTTTGGCTTGCCTGTTAGGGATACTCAAACTGGAGTTAAACTTTTTAAAAGGGAAGTACTTGAGAACATACTTCCAGATTTAAAAACTAATAAGTTTGCATTTGATTTGGAGCTTTTGGTATTAGCTCATGATAGAGGTTATAAATTGGCCGAGGCTCCCATTAAGTTAGCTTTTAGTAAAGCTTATTTAGGTAGGATAAAGCCAAGGGATATTTTTAACATTTTCAATGATACTTTAAAAATATATTTTAGATTAAAAAAACTAAAGAAATTAGAATAAGCATGCAAAAAGAAAAAGATGGAAATATCATATTTTCTATAATCATTCCATTTAAAGAATATAATAAATACCTATTTGAGACTATTGAATATATAAAAAATCAAACATATAAAAATTTTGAGTTAATTTTGCTTCCTGATTATAAAAGTGTTAGTAAAAGTGGTGGAATTATTGAAATACCAACTGGACATTTAAAACCTGCTGATAAGAGGGATATTGGTGCTAAAAGTGCTCAAGGCGAGTTTTTAGCATTTATGGATGATGATGCATATCCGAATAAAAAATGGCTCGAGAGATCACTTGAATATTTTAAAGATCCTGATATAGCAATGGTCTGTGGTCCAAGCCTTACTCCCCAAAATGATTCCCCAAAGCAGTTAGCTAGTGGTAAATTATATGAGTCTTTTATTGTAAGTGGGAAATTTACTTATAGATATAAACTTGGGAAACCAAGGTTTGTTGATGATTTTCCTTCAAGCAATATGATAGTTAGGAAGTCCATCTTTCAGGAACTTGGAGGCTTTACAACAAAGTATTGGCCAGGTGAAGATACAAAGTTGTGCTTGGACATAGTCCATAAATTAAGAAAGAAAATCTTATACTCACCAGAACTTTATTCGTATCATCATAGGAGAAAGGTTTTTATACCCCACTTGAAACAAATATTTTCTTATGCTAGGCACAGGGGGTTTTTCGTTAAAAAATTTCCCCAAACTTCGAGAAATTTTGTTTATTTTATTCCATTGATATTTATTTTTATCTTTATTGTGTTCCCAACTCTGGCACTAATAGACAAAATGTTTTTATGGATTTACGTATTTATGATTTTAATGTATTTAGCCATTGTATCTTTTGCTAGCATTAATGTTCGTAGTTTAAATCTATTTGGCTATGTCTTTGTAGGAATAATCTTGACTCATTTTACCTACGGTATTGGTTTTTTAAAAGGATTGATTGCGAAAGACTTTGATTACTAATGAAGATCATAATATCTTATCCACCGCTTAAAGGATATGGGTGCCCACTTTTAGGTCAAAATAGACAATTTCAGTGGTTTTCAAACCCGACTTATATATATCCAGTTGTACCAGCTTCGGCAGCTACTCTTCTAAAACAAGCAGGTTATGATGTGATTTGGAATGATGCTATAGCAGAGAATTGGGATTATCAAAAATACCAGCAATTCCTATTAAAAGAGAAGCCAGATTTAATAGCTATTGAAACTAAGACACCAGTTATTAAACAACATTGGGCAATAATTGATGACATAAAAAGATTAATGCCTGATTTAAAAGTAGTTCTTTTTGGCGACCATGTTACTGCTTTCTCACAGGAGTCTTTGCATAACTCCAAAGTTGACTACGTGCTGATGGGTGGTGATTATGATTTTCTTTTATTGAATTTATGTAATTACCTTGAGAAAGGCGTTGATTTAGAACCAGGCATATGGTTTAGAGCAAATGGTGAGATAAAAAATACTGGGAATTTTGTTCTAAATCATGATCTAGGTAGCCTTCCTTTTATAGATCGAGATCTTACTAAATGGAAACTCTATGCTTATAAAAATGGCAATTTCAAAAGAACTCCAGGTACTTACATTATGGCGGGCAGAGATTGTTGGCATAGAGTAAATGGTGGTTGCACTTTTTGTAGTTGGACGACTCTCTTTCCCACTTGGAGGGCTAAGAAACCAGAGTTGCTCGTGGATGAGATCGGCTTTTTAATAGACAATTATGGAGTTAAAACTGTATTTGATGACACAGGGACATTTATTGTCGGAGATCAGCTTAGAAAGTTCTGCAGGCTAATGATAAAGAGAGGTTACAACAGAATGATTGACTTCAGTTGTAATATGAGGTTTGGAGCTTGTAGTTTTGATGACTATAGACTAATGAAAAAGGCAGGTTTTAGAATGCTTTTATTTGGTTTGGAATCGGCTAATCAAGAAACTTTGGATAAGATTAATAAAAATTTGAAAGTAGAACAAATAACAGATTCTTGTAAGCAAGCCAAGAAGGCCGGCCTAGAGCCCCACGTTACAATAATGCTAGGTTATCCTTGGGAAAGTAAAGAAGAGGCTTTGAAAACCGTTGAGTTGGGAAGAAATTTATTAAGAGAGGGCTATGCCGATACATTACAAGCCACTTTGATTGTTCCGTATCCAGGTACTGCTTTGTTTAAAGAAGCCAAAGAAAAAGGTTGGTTAAAAACTTTAAATTGGGATAGGTATGATATGCGTAAGTCTGTTTTGAAAACCAAGATGAAAGATGATGAATTAATGAAATTAGTCCAAGAAATTTATAAAGTTGCTTTTGATCCAAGGTTTATTATTAAAAGGTTGATTAGCATAAGAAGCTTGGACGATGTAAAGTTCATCTCAATGGCAGGCAAAAAAGTCTTAGGGCATCTTAAAGATTTTCAGAAGTAAACATCCTTGTTTCAAGAGGATAACAAAATTTATATATTGAAATAGGAATTAAATGAGAAGGCGAAATAAGAAAGGACAATTTGCCCCTACAGTTTTAACTGAAAGTAATAGAGAGGAGATAATATTTAAATATAAAAAAGGTTTTGGACTCAAGAAACTCGCAAGCTCCTATCACACTGCAGATGATAGGTTAAAAAAGCATTTGTATTTACATAACTGGCAAAATCTAAATAAATTTAAAGAGATTGGTTTTAGCTTGTCTCGCAAACAGGGAAAAGTAATTATCAGTTTAAGCAGCTATAGATACACCAAATGAAGATTAGTAGTTGCTATATCGCTCCCAGATTTATAACCAGAAAAATAGTTGTTTATGTTAGAGAGTTAGATAATCTTAAATTTCTCTGGCGAGCAGGAAAGGCCGTTGTTGGTCACTTAATGGATTTTGGAAGAAGATGATATCTAAAGGTTTACCATCTATTTCTATTCTCATCCCCACTTTAAATGCGGGTAATGTTTTAGGGAGCTGTTTGAGATCGATTGCCAATCAGAGTTATCCAAAAGAAAAAATTGAAGTTATTGTCGCTGACGGTGGGTCGACTGATGATACCTTACAAATTGTTAAAAAATATGAAGCCAAGATTTATAAAAATCCTTTAAAAACTGGTGAAGCAGGGAAGGCAGTTGCCTTGAAGTATGCAAGAAATGAACTTATTGCTTTTGTAGATTCAGATAATATCCTGCCTCAATCTGGTTGGCTAAAGAGAATGGTAGTACCTTTTTTGGATGAAGAGATAATTGCAAGTGAACCTCTTTATTACAGCTATAGGAAGGAAGATGGTTATATAACAAGATATTGTGCCCTTATTGGGATGAACGATCCCCTTTGCTTATTCCTGGGTAATTACGACCGCTATTGCTATATAACAGATAAGTGGACCGAGGTTAAGGTTGAGCAGGAGCAGAAGGATGGTAAACCTTTAGATA
>JAMCQQ010000110.1:643-7954 GCA_023379515.1 Actinomycetota bacterium | reverse complement strand
AGTCCTGATGCCAGGAGGTATAATGGGACTGTTCGATACAGTTGCTTCAAAAATTCATAGGAATTCAAATTTAAATTTAAAAAAATAAAATGTAAATTTTTAAATCATGAAAAAGAGTTGAAGAAAAAATTATTTTCAAAAATTTAGTATAAATTATAATTAATAAAAAATAAAAAATTCTAAAATTGGAAAGGAGGTGAAATAATGAAAAAGTATTTTTATATTGTTTTTATGGTCATCATCATAGCTGTTATTATAACGACACTTACGATAACCGGATGTACAACAGCCTCAAAGAAACCTATTAAAGTGGGTGCTCCCCTTCCGATAACTGGTCCGTTAGCAAATGACGGTCTTTATGGAAAACAGGGTATTGAACTCGGAATAAGTGATGTAAATGCTAACGGTGGAGTTCTTGGAAGACAATTTGAAATTGATGTATTTGATATTGAATACCTGGAAGTAGAAAAAGTTATAGCAGCTGCTGATACACTGGTAAGTAGAGACAGGGTTTCTTTCTCCGTTACAGGCTATGCTGGACTTGGTCCGGATATAGAGGCATTTGGAAATTATGAGCCATTATTTTTCCATGGAGATGCTTTTACTGAAGTTACAAAACTTTTAATTGACAATCCTGGTAAATATACAAACTGTTTCAACATGATCGAAGAAGGTGGTGCATATTCACCGGTAGCCTTTGAAAACGATACTAAACTCCCTTATGAATTCCCAAATAAGGATATAGTTCTGATAGCCGGAGATTTTGGATGGAATATCGGTGTTATTGATGGTTACAGAGCAAAAGCAAAAGAAATGGGCTGGAATGTAGTTGTTGATGAAATTGTCCCATACGGAACAAGAGAATGGACCCCGATTCTGACAAAAATCAGAGGATTGAGCCAGGAACCTGCCATGATTATAATAAGCCATGAAGATTTTGGAGATCTTAAAGCATTTATGGAGCAATTCAAGCAGGATCCGACAAAATCTATAATAGACATGGGTTGGATTGTAGCTCTTCCTCCATTTGGTGAGCTTTTAGGCGCTGATGCCAACGGAATTATGGGTTGGACAGGTGCTATGGCACTGCCAAATGAAGCAGGTAATAAATGGTCTGCAAAATACAAAGAAAAATTTGGTGTAGATCCGGGCAGTCTTTCAGGTTATGTCTATGATGCAGTTTTGATGTGGGCCAATGCTGCTGAAAAAGTTGGTAATGCTGATGACCACAAGGCTATTAAAGACTATATACTGAATAATCCATATCAGGGAATAAGTGGAACATATGACTACAGAGGCAGTGCTTCCAACATGCCAAAAATTGGTGCAGATTCATTGCCAATGCCATATTATCAGGTACAAGACGGTAAATTAGTAATGGCAGCAAGTCATAATAATTTCTTACCAGATTGGCAGTTTATTCTTCCGTCATGGCTGCAGTAGAAAATCAAAAGCATGCCGATATTGAACCTGGAAGAAATTAAATAAAACTTAATAAAAAAATAGAGGAGAAGAAAATAATTTTCTCCTCTATTTTTTAAAAGATTTTTATCTGTAGTTTAATTAAATATTAATTGGATAATTGCCTGATTCCATCGCAGTTTCAAACATTGTCCTGATATTAATTGCAGGAATGTTGGCCTGTATATTATGAACTGTTGTAAAAACAAATCCTCCTCCCGGTGCAAAATCAGCAATTCTTTTTTTAACCTCCTCCCTGACTTCTTCAGGAGTTCCGAAGGGTAGAACTTTCTGTGTGTCAATTCCGCCACCCCAGAATGTAATATCCCGGCCAAACTCTTTTTTTAATTTTGCTGAATCCATATTTGCCGCAGAAACCTGAACAGGGTTCAATATGTCTATGCCCATATCAATAAAATCAGGAATAAATTCATAAATAGACCCACATGAATGAAAAAGAATCTTTACATCAGCTTTTTTTCTGATAAAATCTATCAGCCTTTTATGGTAGGGTTTTATAATTTTCCTGTAAGTTAAAGGATTGATATTTGGGCCAAACTGTCCTCCAAGATCGTCTGATATGTGAACTATTTGTATATATCCTCTTACTTCATTAAAAACAGATTCCCAATAGCCCATTTCATATTCAAGCAGTCTGTCCAATATCGAAGTTATCAGAATTTGATCACTTGCCAGAGTTTCGTATAATCTATAAAAACCTAAAAGTAATGCAGAGTGCTGCAGCATTCCCCAGATTCCATCTGACATTATTAAAGCATATTCAGTATTCTCAAAAATATTTTTAGCCTGCTTATTAAGATTTTTTGTTCTTCCTTTATTTCGGGGGTCTGGAAACTTAAATTTTTTAAATTGTTCCTGCGTAGTTTCTGCAAGTGGGTTTGAATAAAAATCATAAAAAAACCCTTTATGCGGTTTCCTATACTTTGCACCCCATTCATCAGTAAGATAACTGTAGCTCCTGTCACTCGTTATTTCCAAACTAAAATCATCAGAAAATCCTGGAAGTATTAAATAGGTATCTGCTCCAAATATTTTTAAAAGCCTTTGATCGGGGCGGACAACCTGCTGAATTATATCATACATCTCTTCTTCAAAATGTTTAAACCCCATAAGTTCCATCAGGTTTCTATGTGCAATACTGTGTATCGTGGAACAGTTTGTCCCTCCAAAGTCAACAGGAATTCTGTCAGGTTCTTTATGCGCTATCGCAGTCAGAACCCTCTCGCGTGATGTCATTTTTCTTGACAACTTTTTCACTCCCAACTTTTTATATTATTTGTTTTCCCGACACTTAAGGTCAGGTATGTTTTTGTTAACTGCTATTTTTAAGGAATTATTTTTTTGCATAATCTTTATCAGCTTTTTCAACTATTTCTGCAATTTCGCTTTTAGCATCAGCAGAAATATAGGAAACAGGATCTTCTGAAAGAATTCTGTCAACTTGCTCCTGTGCATAATCCATTACACCCTTCATCCCCTGGTTTTCCCATTCTGACGGGGTCAGCCTTCTTGCTATTTTGGGTTCCCATATCTCTGATCTAAAATATTTCATGGTATGAGGATGCATTAAAAAATTGCCCCCCGGACCGATATCTTTAATAACATCGACAGCCAGCGTGTCTTTATTTACTTTCACACCTTCAAGTACCCTTTTCACATATCCGCATATTTCATTTGAAACAACAACTGCAGCAAGACTATGAGAGAGAACGCTCTGAACCCACCCGGACACGGCACCATGAATAAGTTCTACTCCGGCAAGTGCTGCAAAAAGGGTAGACATGGATTTCTCATATCCTGCCTGAATGTCAAAAAAGTTTGACTCTGTAGAGCCAGACGTTCCTATTTGAGGCATCCCATAAAATCTGCAAATTTGTGCTGTTGCACCCTGCATCAAAGACATCTCGGGACCACCTGAAGCAAAAATACCATATTTTTGATCCATTGCGGCAGCAAAGTTATTCAGAATAAATGGAACTCCAGGATTTATCAACTGGGTAAGAGTCAATGCTCCCAGAGTTTCCGCTGTCTGCACCACAACAGTCCCTGCAAGAGTCGCTGGTGACGTTCCGCATACCTGAGGCAGTGTTCCAAATATGACTGGCATGCCAATTCTTGCTACTTCCATCAAAAGCTGAGCCCTTAAGTTATCCAGTAAAAGGGGTGTTATTCCACAGAGTTGAAATGCACAAATAGGTTTTGATTTCCATCCTGGACCACTGATTGCTTCTATCATCCTGAATATGTCCCTTGCACCTTCTACCGAATAAATCTCCAAAAATGAGGGCTTTTCATTAAATTCAAGCACCACCTGTGCATTATGTCTGTCAAGAACACTTGCATCAATTTCCTGTGGAGTTACTTCATTGTAATAAACCGAATCGTTTTCCATTTTATCCATGACTCTGCAAAAGTTCTCGAGATCCTTTTTGGTGTTTGGCCTTCTTGTTCTGGTTTGCCAGTCAAATACGTTAACAGATCCATAACCGTTCATAAAATAAACATTTCCTTCTCCCAGATTAACTCTTGAAGATTTTTTCCCATAAAGTGTCAGTTTTTTTGGCATAGTTTCAATTGCATTTAATACAATTTCTCTGGGTATTTTTGTAATTTCTTTTTTTTCATCAATTTCCGCACCGGCTTTTTTAAAAATTTCAAGCGCTTCCCTGTCTCTTACTGAAAAACCTGTTTGCTCAAGAACCTCCAAAGCGGAATCATTAATAGCTGCCACTTCGGATTCTGCAAGTAAAGTGTAAAACTTCATTTTCTTCTCCTTTAACCAGTTACTTTTATTAAAATATATACATTAATCACAATCATTTTTCCATTATTCCTCACCTTTTTCATATGGTACTGCGAGTTTTTTAGGTGCTGCAGCTTTTTTCATTACCGGACCAAATCCAACCAGAACAATAATTGTTATCACATAAGGCAACATTAAAAGCAAAGGGTATGGAATTCTACTGCCTGCAACCTGCATCTGCATCTGTAAGGCATCCACTGCAGCAAACAATATTGAACCTAAAAATACACCCACTGGATTCCATCTTCCTAGAATTACTATGCAAAGTGCTATAAAACCTCTTCCCGCTGTCATATTCTCATTAAAATTATGTAAAATAACTAGAGGAAGATATGCCCCTCCCAGTCCGGACATCGCTCCGCAAATAAGCACGGCGGTATATCTGATCCTGTAGACACTATACCCGGCCATGTCAACTGCATACGGATTCTCTCCGGTGGATCTGATCATAAGACCTAATCTGGTTTTATAAAGTAACAGATAAAATATCAGAATTAAAAGAAGCCCTATATAGAATAAACCGCTTTCATTAAAAATAATTTTTCCGATATATGGCAGATTTGTTAAATAAGGAATATTAAGAGGATTAAACCCATTGATACTAACCCCGGGTATTTTAATTGTTCTGAAAATATATGATGTAAATCCCATACTGAATAGCCAGAGCGCCATACCCGAAACAAACTGATTGGCTTTAATATTTATTGAAAAATATGCATGGACCAGACTTAAGAACATTCCGCTTAAAATACCTGCAAAAACCCCAATCCATGCATTATGTGTAAAAGCTGTTGTAAGATATGCTCCCAGAGCACCAAAAAGCATGTAACCTTCTGCTGCGACATTATAAACACCTGCCCTTTGAGAAATAGACTCACCCAGAGCTGGGACAAAAAGAGTAAAACTCATTCTGAACATGGCTGCAAAAATTAATAACATCAATTCCATTTTACCCTCTACGATTCATAATTTTTTAGTACCAATATTCAAATTCAAAATAAAAAATATCTTTCAAACTTTTTTAAATAATTTTAAAATCCTCTTTTCAATAAATTGATCCAACATTAAAGAAAGCATTATTAGAGAAACAAAGATTGTTATAACGTTTGGATCTATTCCAACAGTCATCTGTACAAGCTTGCTGCCTGTTAATAGCCCTCCAAAAAAAATACTGGCAACTATGGCTGCAAAAGGATTTAGTCTTGTTATAAACACCAGAGGAATTGCAAAAAAACCATAATGTGCAGGTGAAATAAATTCAGCCAAAAGAAAATGTACTCCTGTTACCTGAACAGTGCCGGCAAGACCTGCAATACCACCGCTTATAATCATGGTAATCACAATCATTTTATCAACTGCAATTCCACCAAAACGGGCAGTCAGTGGATTTGTCCCCGTTATTTTTAGCCTATAGCCAAACACAGTATATTGAAATATAAACCAGACTATTATTGCGATGGTTGCTCCGATTATGATTCCAATATGCATAGATGTTCTGGTTATTATCAGAGGCAATCTTGCCGAGTTTTGAATTTTTTGCGTTACTGCAATAAACGAATCCGGGTCTTGAAGAGGGAATCTTACTATGTAAGAAACCAGCCAGACACCTATAAAATTCATAAGAAGTGAGGTAATGATTTCATTTGTCTTGAATTTTGATTTTAAAATCCCCGGAATAAAACCCCAGAAGGCCCCGAAAACAAACCCCGCGGTAATTATTATTATAATATGCAGCAACTTTGAAATACCCTGTATATAAATTCCTGCAAGTGCAGCTCCGATTGCACCTACAAAAAGTTGTCCTTCGGCACCTATATTCCAAACTCCACTCTTAAAAGCTACTATATAAGCAAGGGTGCAGAATAGTAGCGGAGCTGCTTCATTTAAAGACAAACTTATTTTCTCAATGCTGCCAAAACCTCCTGTAAGAGCAATCCAGAAAACCTTCAAAACATTAAAACCTGAAAAATAAACAACTATGGAAGTAAGTGTAAATGCAATTATAAAAGCAACAATCAAGGAAATAGCTCTGCCAAGTATTATGTTTTCTTTTCCTGCACTATCCATTAATCGCCTTTGTTTCATTTTCTATGATTTTAATACCCAGCATCATTTTTTCAATTTCTCTTCTTTTGGTATTTTTCATATCAATTATTGTCATAGATCCTTCAAAAATAACTCCGATTTTATCAGATAATGCAAATATTTCGTCAAGATCGTAGGAAATAAGCAAAATTGCTTTACCGTTATTTCTTTCTTCTATTAATTTTTCTCTGACAAAATTCGTTGTTTTGATATCAAGACCTCTTGTAGGCTGCGATGCAATTATAAGTTCAGGAGAAGTGGAAAATTCCCTGGCAAGTATCAGTTTCTGCATATTTCCTCCTGAAAGATATCTCACAAGCATACTGCTTCCTGACATCTTTATCTCAAAGTCTTTTTCCATAGCTTTTGTAAATTTTAAAATCTCTGAATAATTTAAAATTGATTTATTTGAAAATGGTCTTCTATCTTCCATGCTAAGAATCAAATTAAGATATATAGGCAGATCAACCACCACGCCATTCTTATGCCTTTCCTCCGGAATATGCGCAATTCCATTTTTCCTGCGGGCTTTTGTTGAATAATTTGTAAAATCTTTGCCTTTAAAATAAATCCTGCCTTCCGTATTTTTATATAAACCTGCAATAACTTCAGCCAGCTCTCTTTGGCCATTTCCTGCTACACCTGCAACTCCGAATATTTCCCCCTCATGTATACAAAAAGAAATATCCTTTAAAACGCTAAGGCCTCTTTCATCTTTTGCATTAATATTTTTCAATTCCAGTACAGGATTGGCTTCTTTAATTTCTTTTTTATATTGCCCTGATACATCGGAACTCTTTCCGAACATTGCCTCAGTTAATTTTTCAATACTTACATCAGACACTTTTTTCTCAAAAACAACCTTGCCCGACCTTAAAGCAATTATCCTGTCGCAGTTTAAAGCTTCCTTCATCTTGTGTGTTATAAAAATTAACTGAGGC
>JAMCQQ010000110.1:0-569 GCA_023379515.1 Actinomycetota bacterium | reverse complement strand
TAAAACAGCGGTTGGTTCGTCAAGTATTAATATTTCTGCACCTTGATACAGAGCTTTTAATATTTCTACTCTTTGCTGCTCACCTACTGAAAGTAATTCAACATTTGAATCAATGTTTATGCCAAAGCCGCAGCTTTCAGCCAGTTCTTTTGATTTTTCTTTTGATTTCCTCGCGTCCAGAAACGGAGTTGAGTTAATTGTTGGAATATTTCCAATGGTAATATTTTCATGCACTGTTATTGTAGGTATTAAACTGAAATGCTGTGAAACCATACCAATCTTTTTTCTAATTGCATCCCTGGGAGATCTCAAATAAACTAATTTATTCATTAAATAAATGCTGCCTTCATCAGGCTGCCACATTCCATATAGTATATTCATCAGGGTGGTTTTACCTGCCCCGTTTTCACCAAGCAGGCATAAAATTTCTCCGCAATACAGATCAAGGTTAATTCGATTGTTTGCAATTAGATCACCAAATTTTTTGGTGATGTTTTCCATTCTTAGGACTGGTTCCATAAAGAATTTTTCCTGCTAAAATACAGTTTTTTAATTGCAGGTAAGCCTCT
>JAMCQQ010000109.1 GCA_023379515.1 Actinomycetota bacterium | reverse complement strand
AGAAAACTTGAAAAAGCTAAAGAAATAAAATTTAATTATTAATAAAAATATAAGAGCCAAATGAAAAATTTTTACGAATAAGGTGAAAGCGCGATTAAAATAATAAATGTTCAGACTATTTTAAAAAAGTATCAGATCATCATTAATTCCGGAATATTGGAAATATTTCATCAGGTGATAAGCAGCGATTTTAAAGATATCAATAAAATCGTACTTATTTCAAATGACAGGGTTTATCCTTTTTATAAAGAAAAATTACAAAAAATGCTTAAGGCTTGTAAAGTATCATTTGAAATTGTGATAATAAAAGATGGCGAAAGACATAAAAGCCTGGAAAGTGCACAAATTATATACAGAAAGCTTATAAATCAAAATTTTCACAGGAATGATCTGATTGTTGCTTTTGGTGGAGGAGTAGTTGGAGATCTGGTTGGTTTTGTTGCGTCAACTTTTCATAGGGGGACCAGATTGTTACAATTTCCTACAACTATCGTCGGTCAGGTTGACAGCAGTATCGGGGGTAAAGTAGTGGTTAATTTCGACGAAATAAAAAATGTTATAGGGTGTTTTTATCAGCCTGACATGGTACTGATTGATCCTGATTTGCTTAAAACACTTGACGAAACTCAAATAATAAACGGACTTGCCGAAATTGTAAAATATGGAATTGTTTTTGATAGAAATATTTTGAAAATCCTTGACGAAAATATCATCGGTCTTACTGATGAAAGGTTATTTGAACTGGTAAAAAGTGCATCTTTTGCAGATCTGATTTATGAATGCTGCAAGATTAAAGCAAAAGTTATTGAGAAGGATGAATTTGATACCGGACATCGACATTTATTGAATTTTGGCCATACTATCGGTCATGCAATTGAAAAAGTTTCAAAGCTCACTGCAATAAATCATGGCATGGCAGTGGCATTGGGGATGATTGTAGCTATAGATATTTCAGAAAATCTTGGCATACTTAAAAATGGTTTTAAAGATGATCTTCTGCAGCTTTATGAGAAATTAAAACTGCCTTTTAAAATTCCTGCGAATTTAAATACCAAAGAGATAATTAGTGCTTTAAAATTTGATAAGAAGTTTACAGATGCGAAAAACAGGTTTGTGCTTCTCAAAGGAATGAATAAACCTGTAATTGTGGAAAGTATTGATGAAAAATTAATTGCGGATTGTATAATAAAAAATGTAAAGAAGGAACAAACAAATGAAGAAAGTCTGCATAATAAATGGCCCGAATCTAAATCTGCTGGGAAAGCGTGAAAAAGAAATTTACGGTTCCAAAAGTTTTGAAGAAGTATTAAATCAATTACAGGATTTTGCACAGAGCAAAAACATGGACCTTTCTTATTTTCAGTCAAACGACGAGGGCGAAATCATAAATAAAGTCCATGAATGCATGGGTAATATTGATTATATAATTATAAATCCCGGTGCGTTTACACATTATAGTTACAGTATTTATGATGCAATACTTGCAGTCAAAGTTCCGGCAATAGAAGTTCATATTTCAAATATATTCAGCAGGGAAGAATGGAGAAAAAAATCTGTAATATCACCTGCATGTGTTGGAATTATTAGTGGATTAGGTCTGGATGTCTACAAGCTTGCCCTAATTCATATATCTGAACTATAGAAATATGGAAAAATACTTTGAAAGACGATTAATCAAAATAAAAAAAGTATTAGGATTTAAGAATATATCATGTTTGGTTATCCTAAAAGATGCAAATATTTTTTATCTTACAGGTTTTTACGGTAAAGATTCCGGCAGTATCCTTGCTTTTGTAAATGATGAAATCTATCTTTTGGTGCATTTCATTTATTTTGAAGCCGCTAAAAAATCCATACTGCCAAAAAATATAAAAATTATCAAATATTACACGGAAAAATATAAAAAACTTTTAGAAATTATCAGTGATTATAAGATAAGAAATATTGCCATCGAAGGTGATAATATAAGCTTTACAGATTTTTTGGTTTTTAAGGCTATGTTAGTCAATACAGGGAAAAAGCTGAAAAGCGAATCAGGTATTGTAGAAAATTTAAGAATCATAAAAGATAAATTAGAACTTGCAAGTATCAAAAAAGCATGCAGTATATCTGACATAGTGTTTGATCAGATTACAGGCACAAACTATTTAAAAATGAAATCTTTCTCTGAAATAGGACTTGCTTTTGAAATTGAGAGAAAAAGCATGAAACACGGCTCAAGTGGTAAATCCTTTAATTACGTTATTGCAAATAAGGGTGCGTCATCGCTTCCGCATTACGAAGCAGAAAATAAAAACATTAAAAATGGTACTTTGCTTATGGATTTTGGCTGTATTTATAATCACTATTGCTCCGATATAACCCGAACGATTTTTATTGGAAATTTTAAAAACAGCAGCAAAATACATCAGATTTATGATATAGTTTTACAGGCTCAATCCAAATCTCTCCAGTCTTGCAAAGCAGGCACAAGTACCAAAGAAATTGACGGAATTGCAAGGAAGTATATTGAAAGTAAAGGATATGGAGATAATTTTGGACATGGATTAGGTCATGGAGTTGGGATTGAAATACATGAAGGTCCCAGAATTTCTTATCTAAATGAAACGATTTTGCAGGAAAATATGGTAATAACTATTGAACCTGGAATTTATATTGAGAATTTTGGCGGTGTCAGGATTGAAGATATGGTAATAATCAAGAAAGACGGCTGCCAGAATTTGTATAAATCCAGCAAATTATATACGGTCATCAAATAGCGGAGGATATTTCTTATGATAACAACCAATGATTTGAAAAATGGAATGACTTTAAATTATGAAGATACTCTCTATGAAGTTATATATTTCCAGCATGTTAAGCCTGGTAAGGGAGGAGCATTTGTAAGGACCAAGCTTAAAAACCTCTATACCGGAGCAAACATTGAGAAAACATTCAGGGCTGGTGAAAAAATTGAACAGGCAATACTCGAAACAAAGAAAATGCAATTTTTATATAAAAATGACCACTTTAACTTCATGGATATAGGAACGTTTGAACAGATTCCCATAGATGAAGAACATATCGGAGAAAGCGAAAAATTTCTGCTTGAGAATATGGACGTTACAATAAAATTTTATAAAGGAAATCCTATTTCAATAGAGCTTCCGATTGCAATAGAATCAAAAGTAATTAAAGCAGAACCAGGCGCTAAAGGAGATACGGTAAGCCAGAGCTTTAAACCAGCAGTAATAGAAACTGGCGCTAAAATACAGGTTCCTATTTTCATTAACGAAGGTGACATAATCAAAATAGACACCCGCACCGGAGAGTATATAACAAGAGTGAGCAAGTAAATGGTAAAAATAACACGGAGAAAAAGCAGGGAAGCAGCAGTAATACTGTTATACCAGAGCGATTTGCTGGAAAAAGATTCTGAAGAAATTTTGAAAAATGAAATAGATTTTGGGAAGAAAATAGATGAATTTGCATTGGAGCTGGTAAAGGGTGTAAATAAAAACAAAGAAGCAATTGATAAGGAAATAATAGGTGTAGTTGAAAATTGGACAATTGAACGAATAGCAATTATAGATAGAAATATCTTAAGAGTTGCTATTTATGAGATGCTTTTCGAAAAGGATATCCCTTTGAAAGTTTCGATAGATGAAGCAATAGAAATAGCAAAATCGCTTGGTCAAAAAGACGATACTCCTAAATTCATTAATGGGATACTTGGAAAAATCCTGGTAAATATCCAAAAAAACTAATCTGATTTTTAAATTGCCATGGGAAAATTATATCCTGATTTTTTGGTAAAAATAATTAATGAAAAACTTAATTTATATATTAAGGACTATAGAACATCTCCAAAAATTTTAAGCAGAGCTATTTCGTACAGTTTAAAAAATGGCGGTAAAAGGTTCAGGCCTGTTTTATGTCTTATTGTTGCAGGAAGTCTTGGATATAACTATGAAGATATTATGCCAACCGCTTGTGCCATAGAATTAATTCATACGTACTCGCTTATTCATGATGATCTTCCTTCAATAGACAATGATGATATAAGAAGGGGCAAACCAACAAGCCATAAAATTTTTGGTGAAGATATCGCAATATTGGCAGGAGATGCTTTATTTGCCGAAGCTTTCAATATTATCCTGAAATATCAGCAATCAAGAAGCGAAAAAAAAATAGAAGTGCTGTCTGAAATTGGCCAAGCTTCAGGTGCGCATGGCATGGTAGCAGGACAAACTGTGGATGTTTTTTATACAGGTAAAGAAATAACCAGACAGAAACTTATGTACATGCATAAAAATAAAACCGGAAAATTAATAACTGCTGCTGTAAGATGCGGTGCCATTTTATGCAATGCAAAGCAGGATTTTATGAATAAATTTACTTGCTATGCCGAAAATATAGGGATGGCTTTTCAAATAACTGATGATATCCTGGATGTGGTCTCTTCAAGTGAAGATATTGGAAAAACGGCGGGGAAAGATTCTTTGCAGAATAAAAACACTTTTCCAAGTATGTTTGGTATGAAAGAATCCAAAAGAATTGCAGAAGAAAAAGTAAGCGAAGCGATAGATATTATAAAAAGTATGAAAATTGATGACGAATGGCTTATAAAGATTGCCAATTTTTTACTTGCAAGAAAGAGTTAAGCAATTGAACCTATCCAAAAACACGCAGAAAAAGCTCGCAGACATGCTGGTTGAAAAAAATCTTGCCCCGACTTTAAAAGAAGCTGAAGCAAAAATTCTTGCAGGAAAAGTTTTTATAGATGATAAAAGGGTTGATAAAGCAGGGACGTTTGTTTCATGGAATGATTCGATAAAAATTATTGTCGATTTGCCTTATGTTTCAAGGGGAGGTGTCAAACTGGAAAAAGCTTTTTTAGACTTTGGGTTAGATGCCAGGGGCAAGAAAGCAATAGATGTAGGCTCTTCAACCGGAGGTTTTACAGATTTTCTTGTGCAATCAGGTGCCGATAAAGTCCTGGCAATTGATGTTGGGTATGGTCAGCTTTCCTGGAATTTAAGGCAATCACCAAAAGTAATTGTTATGGAAAGAACAAATATCCGTAATGTTTCATCCCAAAAAATTCCCTTTCTTTCAGATCTTACCGTAGTCGACGTGTCATTTATATCGGTAAAAACAATATTTAAAAATTTGCTTGATATAACCTCAGATAACGGGGAAATACTTATACTCATTAAGCCGCAGTTTGAAGCTTCAAGAGAAGATATCGAAAAAGGCGGAGTGATTAGAAGCAAAAAGCTTCATCAAAAAATTCTTCAGGATGCAGTAAAAGCAATAAATAATTATGATGTTGAAATAAAAAATGTTACTTTTTCAAAACTTAAAGGTGCAAAGGGAAATATTGAATTTTGGCTTTATATCAGGAATACGACTAAAAAAAATAAAATTGCCGGAATAAATAATAAAAAAAAATGAATTAAACTAT
>JAMCQQ010000108.1 GCA_023379515.1 Actinomycetota bacterium | reverse complement strand
AGATTTTGATATAAAAAAAGCTGAAACCGGAATCATTTATCTTGATGAGGTAGATAAAATAAGCAGAAAATCTGAAAATCCATCGATAACCCGCGATGTTTCAGGGGAGGGGGTGCAACAGGCGCTTCTTAAAATACTTGAGGGAACCGAAGCAAATGTACCTCCGCATGGGGGCAGGAAGCATCCTCACCAGGATTTTATACAAATAAACACTACAAACATTTTATTTATCTGTGGCGGTACTTTTGGAGGTCTTGAAAAAATAATAGAAAAGAGACTGAACAGGAGCAGCATTGGTTTTGCACCAGAGAAAATACAGAAAAAGACAGAAAAGGTCGATGCTCTGCTGCCCCAGGTTCTTCCGGAAGATCTACTAAAATTTGGTTTGATCCCTGAATTTGTTGGCAGGTTGCCTGTTGTGGCTTCTCTTACCAATTTATCTGAGGATGATATGGTTAGAATATTAAATGAACCCAAGAACTCGCTGATTAAACAATATAAAAAGATATTCAGCATGGATAATGTAGAACTTGTATTTAAAAAAGATGCTCTCAGATCAATTGCAGAGCTGGCTTTAAAAAGAGGTACCGGAGCCAGAGGGCTAAGATCGATTATGGAAGAAATTATGCTGGAAGTAATGTTTGAAATTCCTTCAAGGCAGGATATCAAAAAATGTGTGATCACAAAAGATGTTGTTGAAAAGAAAATAGCACCGCTTCTTATAACTGATAACGAAAATCAGGACTTCTTGGCAGACGAAGAAAAGCTTGCTTAATTATGTTAGATGAACTTTTTGACAAATTGCAGGATAAGTATAACCCTGGTGATTTTGAGGCAAAAATATATCAATTATGGCTTGATAGTAATTATTTTCAGGGAATTATTGATAATACAAAAAAACCTTTCAGTATCGTAATCCCGCCTCCAAATGTCACAGGTTATCTTCATGTCGGGCATGCCTTAAACAACACCCTTCAGGATATAGTTATCAGATATAGAAGAATGAAGGGGTTTTCTGCTTGCTGGATACCTGGTACCGACCATGCCGGAATTGCCACTCAGAATGTTGTTGAAAAAGAGCTTAATAAAACTGGAATTACAAGATTTCAGCTCGGCAGGGAAAAATTTACAGATAAGATATGGGAGTGGAGAAACCAGTATGGCAACAGAATAATATCACAATTAAAATCTCTGGGAAGTTCCTGCGACTGGAGCAGGCTTAGATTTACTTTCGATAATGATTATATTCGGGCAGTAAACAAAGAATTTGTTGTTCTTTTTAATGCGGGACTTATATATAGGGGCAATTATATTGTTAACTGGTGTCCAAGGTGCTTAACTGCAATTTCGGATATTGAAGTCGAATATAATAACAAAAAAGGCATGCTTTGGGATATCAAATACCCTTTAATTGACAGGGAAACCGGGAAATCCAGTACCACTGAATTTATCATAGTTTCTACAACAAGGCCTGAAACCATGCTTGGCGATACCGCAGTTGCAGTAAATCCGAAAGATAAACGATATAAGAATTATATGGGACGATTTGTACTGCTTCCTCTTATGGAGAGAAAAATTCCAATAATTGCAGATGATTATGTTGACATGAATTTTGGAACAGGTGCAGTAAAAATAACTCCTTCGCATGATACCAATGATTTCGAAATCGGAAAACGGCATAAGCTTGAAGAAATAAATATAATGACAGAGTCAGCCGAAATAAATGCCAATGCAGGCAAATACAAGGGGTTGGACAGATATGAAGCCAGAAAAAAAGTACTTGCCGACCTTGAAAAATCAGGACTGCTGCTGGGAAAAAAAGATCATATTTCTTCGGTAGGCAGCTGTTCAAGATGCAATACCATAATTGAACCCAGGGTTTCGCTTCAGTGGTATGTTTCAATGAAAAAACTTGCAGAACCCGCAATTTCTGCAGTCCGCGAAGGCAAAGTAAGAATTATACCTAAGAAATGGGAAAAGCTTTACTTTAACTGGATGGAAAACATAAGGGACTGGTGCATTTCAAGGCAGCTATGGTGGGGACACAGAATACCGGTTTGGTACTGTATTGATTGTAATGAAATGATTGTCAGTGAAACCCCGCCGGAAAAATGCAGCAAATGCTCAGGTACAAATCTGGAACAGGATAACGATGTGCTCGATACATGGTTCAGCTCTTGCTTATGGCCTTTTGCTTCGATGGGCTGGCCCAAAGATACCCCGGAGTTGCATTATTTCTTTCCGACAAGTGTTTTGATTACAGCTCATGATATTATTTTTTTCTGGGTTGCAAGAATGATAATGATGAGCCTTTATTTTATGAAAGAGGTGCCATTTAAGGAAGTATTTATAAATCCTCTGGTAAACGATGTGTATGGTCAGAAAATGAGTAAATCGAAAGGAA
The DNA here is from genome assembly GCA_023379515.1 of Actinomycetota bacterium. Next base: position 1,635 of record JAMCQQ010000108.1, on the reverse strand, counting down.
ATGTTGTTGACCCTATAGAGATAATAAATAAATATGGCGCAGATTCATTGAGATATACACTTGCATCGCTTACAACACCAGGAAAAAATCTTCTCCTTGGCGAGGAAAAAATAGAAGGTGCCAGGAATTTTGCCAATAAGCTCTGGAATGCTGCAAAATTTTTAATACACTGTATTGATGGTGAAAAGGATTTTTATCCGTTTAAAATAAAGTCTTCGGAACTTAAGTTAAATCTGTGGGATAAGTGGATATTATCAAGGTTTGCCAAAACCATAAAAACTACAGAAAAATATCTGGAAAAATATAATTTTTCCTTTGCATGCAGGATTTTAAATAATTTTTTTTGGAAATATTACTGTGACTGGTATATAGAAGCTTCAAAAGTCAGGATTGCCAAAAACTCCAAAAATGACAAAAAAACGGCACTTTATATACTTTGGTATATCCTGGAAAAATATTTAAAGCTGCTGCATCCATTCATGCCATTTATCACTGAAAAAATTTGGCAGAATGTTCCTCATGAAGGGGAAAGCATCATGATAGAAAAAATCCCTGGCTCCGGTGACAGAATGCTTGGCAGGATAGATAACGAATCTGAGAAAGAATTATTATCAATTTTTGGAATTGTGGGTGAAATAAGGAGACTGAGATCAGAGCTCAAAATAAATCCTGCAGTCAAAATCAAAGTTTATATTAAAACAGCCTCAAAAGAATTAAGTGAGCTTATTATCAGTAATTTAAGCTATATTTATTCTCTTGCAAAGTTGGAACTGCTGAATCTGGCAGAACCTGAGGATAAAAAGGGGTTTGTAAAATCTGTTAAAGGCGGCAGTGAAATTTATATATACCTGCTTGATGCAATTGATATAGAACTTGAAATAAAAAGGCTCAAGGATGAAATTTCCAGGTTAAAAATTGAAAAGGAAAAAAGCGATAAAAAAATTTCCAACCCACAATTCATGGAAAAAGCTCCTAAGGATATTATAGCCAAAGAGTCGGAAAAATTTAAACAGTCAAGTCATTCTCTTAAGATATTATATGACCAGCTTGAAAAGATGCAGGAAATTAAAAAGTGATGCAAAATTTTAACTATGCTCAAGCCACTAGATACCTCGATGATTGTCTGGTATTTGGTATTAAACCAAGCCTCGTAAGAATAAAAAAAATACTCGAAATTCAGGGTAATAACCATAAAAAAACAGATTTCATTCATGTTGTCGGCACAAATGGCAAAACATCAACTGCCATCATCGCAAGTCATATCATATATAAGCATGGCTTAAGGTGCGGTTATCATATTTCACCTCATATAAATGAATATACCGAACGGCTTTGGGCCTGCGGCGCCAGTATATCCAAATCACGATTTGCCAGACTTTTTTCCGGTATTTATCCCTATGTTCAGATAGTAAATGATCTAAATCTTGATGGTCCTATGACACAATTTGAAATTATTGCAGCTATGGCTTTCGGGTTATGTGCCGAGGAGCATTTGCAGGTTATGATTCTTGAAGCCGGTATGGGTGGAAGGTGGGATGCCACAAATGTGGCAGATTCGGTGGTAGCAGGATTAACAGGAGTAAGTCTTGAACATACTGCAATTCTGGGAAATACTATTGAAGAAATAGCTGCAAT
>JAMCQQ010000107.1 GCA_023379515.1 Actinomycetota bacterium | reverse complement strand
CTTTTGTTATTGTATGTGATGTTAAAATTTCAACTCCCATTCTTGCAATCTTTGATGCATGAACCATATATCCTCCGATATGATCCATTACTTCAATTACCGCAAGTACATCCGCTCCCGCCTGCATAAGTTGATAAGAAACAATTAACCCAACATTTCCTGAACCTATGGTTAAAACTCTGCTTCCCGGTAAAACCCTATGAATATTGATCATTGTCTGTACTGCCCCTGCGCCCATAATATTTGGCAGCGTCCATCCGGGAAATGAAAGAGAATTTTCCACAGCACCAGTGGCAACAATAACTTTATCAGCTTCAATTATTGAAACTTTTTCATTATCAGATATCCCGATTTTTAAATCCGGAAAAAGTCCCCAGACAATATTATCAAGAAGCACCTTTACGCCATACTTTTTAGCATCGTCAAGCAGCATGTTACCAATTTCAAAACCTCTGGTCCCGGCAAGATGTTCTTCAGAACCGAAGAATCTGTGAATTTGCTTGAAAAGCTGACCTCCTGGTTTTTTATTTTCATCAATTACTATTACATCTACACCATTTTTAGCTGCTTCTACCGCTGCACTTAATCCTGCAGGGCCGGCGCCTATAACTGCAAGTTCGGTTTTCAATTTGTATTCTCCTCCCAATTACCAGGTCCTTTCTGTGTATTTATAACCATTCCGGTTTCCACAGGTGTCACACAAGTTCTGACATTAGGTTTGCCGTTTACCTCCATAACACAATCTGTACACCTTCCTATTGCACAAAATAGACCTCTTGGTTCATTATACCTGGATGTATATCTAAAAATTTTAATCCCTGAAGCGACAATAGCAGATGCGATCATTTCACCTTTATAGGCTTTGATCATCTTTCCATCTACTACTATTTCAATCTCTTTGTTTCTTAATTCTTCGCCTAAAATTGGATGATTTTTAATTCTCAATTTTTTCCTCTCTTATAAATAATATCGGTTAAAAAATCAGTTACTTTGAAATTATTTAAATTTTAAAAATTAAAATTAACTATATTATAATAAATTATCAATATATTGCTTACTCCAATGAGATTTTTATTATCATATATTGCTTTATTTAACAATATATAAAAATTTTCAGGAAAAAAATAAAATAATAAGAGGGAAATAAAAATTTGGATATTCGTAAGCAATCAAATAATTTATTATTGTCAAGTCGAATTGCTGGACAATTATAATTGGGGATATATATTAAAGGCTATCATCATCTATTGAATTTGATTTTAAGATCCATTGGGTCTATAAAATTTTTAATTTATCTATAAAGACATTAAGACAAATGCTGCTTATTTAAATTATTAAATAAAATCTCGCCCCGCACTATAGTCATAAAAATATTTAACTTTTCATCAAAAATAGCAATATCGCCATCCATTCCCTCTTTTATCTCACCTTTCCTGTCTGATATCTTCAGAACTCTTGCAGGACTGTTTGTAGCCAGCATAATTGCATCTTTTAATGATATACCGGTGTGGGAAATCATATTTCGTATAGCATTATTCATTGTCATTACGCTCCCGGCAAGACATCCATTTTCAAGTCTTACAATATCCTCACCTTCATTAAGAATGCCAGCTCTTCCGTCCTGAAAATAATATTTTCCCGGAGGTGACCCAGTCATATTCATTGAATCTGTTATTAATATTATATTTCTTATACCTTTGCACCTTATTAGCATTTTCAATAAAGTCGGATTAACATGCACAGCGTTCCTGTCACACATAACCTCACTCATAATATCATCGCATATAAGTAATTCTTCCTGAATAGTTAGTGGTTTTACACCTTTTTCTGTAATTAATATTCCGCCCATGGCGTTAAAAATATGTGTAATTAATTCAATTCCCAAATTTAATGCTTCATGCAGTTTATTGAATTTTATATCGGTATGTCCGATAGATACTACCACATCATTCTGCCGCAAATATTTTATCAACTCATAAGCATTCTGCAGTTCAGGAGCAACCGTCATAATTTTTAGATTACCGTTACACGCTTCCAGTAACTTGTTGTAATCTTTAAACTCAGGTATTTTTACCAGATCCTGCCTCTGTGCACCATATTCCTTATTCAAATAAGGTCCCTCAGAATTAATGCCCAAGACTTTTGCACCTTTTTTTTGTTTTTTCATAAAATTACTGATTCTTCTGCAGGCTTTTATCATTTTTTCAAATTCAGCTGTCCAGAGAGTAGGTAAGAATCCCGTAACGCCATATTTTACTAAAAAATCGGACATTGGTTCTATTGAATCCCTAACAGCATCTGCATTGTTGGCACCATGAATATGTATGTCTATAAAACCAGGAGAAATATAATTTCCTTTTACATCTATGATTTCATAATCTTTAAGACAATTTTTGTCATAATTATGGAATTCAGTATTTGATATTATTTTATAAGTTTTTCCATTTTTTAAGAATAAAACCTTATCCTTAAGTTCTACAAAAGGTGTTAAAATAATTCCATTTTTTAGTATTAAGCTTCTCATATTAACTCCCGACTAATAAATTTTCTTCAAATTTAACATACATTTAATTTGTCTCTTCGCCTCTTAGCTTTTAATACTTGAATAAACCTTATCCAGGCCATTGATAATCTTTATATAATTTTCCATATTTCGTTCATAAAAAAGAATTTTTTCTTTTATGGGTTCAATAATTTCATCTGTAAAAATAATTTTATCGTTTATAAGTTTTTGGAAACCAGATTTCAAATTATTTCCATATTTTGCTATCAGAAAAATTCCAATTATTTCAAAGGGCAATGAATTCAGCCTTTGATATTTTAAATTTAATATGTTTGCTTTTATATTGTTCCATAAATTATTCTTTGCACCGCCTCCTATCACTTTTATGTCTTTGAAATCAATACCAGCCGAACCACTTATTTCCTTTAAGAGATTCAAATAAAAACGGAACTCATAACCAAATGATTCAAGCAGTGAGACATAAAAGTCATCTAAAACATGGTCCCAGTTTATACCGAGCCATGTTCCATCATAATATGGTTGAACAGGATGATATCTGCCTCCTATGTATGGTATAAAATAAAGTCCTTTTGTACCTTTATAATTTTCAAAATTCAATGCCGGTTTATAATTAAATTTTTCAATAAACCATCTGTAGGTATAACCACCTGCAGCAATTACAGCTATCTGATAAAAAATATCATCAATCCCCGAATCAATTACACTGAAGACTTTATTTTTTAAATCACTTTTAAATTCTTTTGTACAATGTCCCAGTACAGTATAAGTACCGGTAACATCAACAATATTATTGTTGTTTATTATTCCTGAACCTAAAAAGCCCGCCACCTGATCCCCGCAACCAACCATTACGTTTATGTCTTTCTCTGTTCCAAAAATACTCCTGTTTATATTTCCAATTATTTCAAAAGGTCTGCATATTTTAGGCAGTTTTTCTATGCTTATTCCCAGTTGTATGCATACATCCATGTTCCATTTACCTTTAACTACATCAGCCAGACCAAAAAAGGTAAGGCAACTCTTATCTATAAAAGCTTTATCAGAATTTAATTTACATAATTTTCCGGCAACATAGGTGGTAAGATTTATGAATTTTCTTATCCTTTTATAAAAACCAGGGAAATCATTTTTTATCCATAACATTTTACCGGGACCAAATGGATAACCCCCTGAAAGTTTTCTGATTAATTTATCCATATTTTTTTCAATTTTGTTCATATATGAATTAAAACGATTGT
>JAMCQQ010000106.1 GCA_023379515.1 Actinomycetota bacterium | reverse complement strand
ACATAAGGAAAGCGAAGTTTGATTTTGAAGAGTTGAAGCATGTGAAGAAAAAACTTAATATTTAAATATAAGACCTCATAGAAAATATGGGGTCTTTATTATAATTTTAAGAAAAAGTTCCTGATTAGGATTTATACCTGTTTAAAAAAACCTTTTGTTATGGTCATTCATAACCTATAATTTAGATTTTTAATCCATATATTTAATAAGTTTAAAAATACACAAAGGTATAATGATTAGAGGTATTTTTTCCAGAAGAATTTTTTTGAATATAAGTTTTTTTTACACTTTTTTTGTTATAGCGTTTTGTTACACGGTAACAAGCCCTGTCCTTATTGAACTTTCCAGATCCACACAAACAACTATTGATGTTGCGGGACGTATCTTTTCTTTTTATTTTATAGGTTTTATAACCGGCTGTTATTTAAGCATTTGGCTCATCTCTTACTTAAAAAGAAAGAATCTGCTTCTGACTGCATATTTTTTGTTATTTGCGGCTGTTCTTTTGCTGAAGTTTACCTCTAATTTTACATTGATAACAGGTTTATTTATACTAATCGGCCTGGCCAATGGTTTTTCAGAGTCCCAGATAAGCACTCTGATAATTGAACTAAACAAAGGAAGCGAAGGGTTATTTACAAATCTAAGCCAGTCTTTATTTGGAATCGGAGCCTTTCTTGGGCCACTTGTAACCGTGGCCATAATGGATTTAGGATTTTACTGGAAAAACACATATATAGCTGCCGGAATAATATGCTTTGTAAATATTATACTTTTTGCATTATCGGATATTTCTGAATATGAAAGTCCAAAGATTAAAATTACCCCCAATATTTTTAAATCAATTAAGTTAGACAATGGGACTGTATTTACTTTGCTTGTAATGGCACTATTTTTTTATGCATGTACTGAAATTTCGCTCAGCAACTGGATACCTACTTTTTTACGTGCCGAAAGAGCTTTTACTGAAATTTTTGCAGGCCAGGTTGTTTCTTTTTTTTGGTTTGCAATCATTATCGGAAGGATATTTACCGGTTTATTTTCAAAAAAATTTGGAATTTTAAGAGTTTTAATATCCATTACATCTCTGGCAACTGTCTCTGTGATTTTCGGAATATACAGCAGAAGTGCTGCAGGAATTTTTATTTCTTTTATTTTTACAGGATTTTTCCTTGCCGGAATTTGGCCGCTGTTAGTTACTGAAGGAGGAATTATGTTTCCTGATAACAGAAATTCCGTGGTATCCCTGCTTGTCTTATTTGGCGGGTCCGGCGGTATTCTTATTCCCATCATTTTAGGCTTTGTTTATAATAAATTCGGACTATTTATTGCCATGAACTTAAGTTATATCTTTTTATTCTTATTGCTTGTTTTTTTATTGATTCTATTTTTCTACAGAAAAAGACATAATGGCAAAAGTAAAGACAAAAATTAAAATATAGAGACCTTATAGATTAAAAGGTGCCTTTAATTCACTTCTCACTTACTAATGCAGCTATACCACCTGTATAATAAGGTTTAGAAAATAATACATCTTTCGCACGTTCGTCGCTAATAGTGATACATGCACCGATTATATCCAGCTTGTCTGCAATTAAAGCCGGAATCATCTCGCCAAAATCCATATTGATAACTTCGATTTGCATATCCAGTTTTTGTGCAACATACATTGCAAGTTCAATATCAAAGCCGACTATTTTCTGGTTGCTGTCTATAAAAGAAAATGGTTCAGTAATTGCTGCTGTACCAAATCTGAGAACCCCTTTGCTGCCTGTTAGTTCAATGTCAGGCATTGGCGCAGGAATTCCTTCTTTTGGCAACCAGTGTTTTAACATCTCATCATATTTACCGTTATTTTCTAACTCTGTAATGATTTCATCTATGTCATTTTTTAACTCTATATTATTAATTTGTACAGCAAAGCCATAATCATCAATAGTGATCAAATCCGGTAAGATTCTTAAACCCTTGTTCTTGGCAGCAATATTTCTCAGTATAGGTTCATCATAAGCTGCAGCATCAGCTTTTCCGGATTTAACTGCAAGACAGGAATCAAGGACAGTGTCATAGTATTGAAATTTAGCGTTTGGAAATTTAGTTAATACAAGTTGATCTGCAATAGTCCCTTCAGGTACGGCAAATGTTTTATCTTCCAGCTGGGAAAGCTGTGTAATTTTTTCGACTCTGCTGCAGCCCGAAACGCTTATAAGCAAAATTAATATTGTCACAATAATAGACATCTTGATTATTTTCTTATTTATCATCAGACTCCCTCCTTTATAATTGGTCCTATATATCCGGCATTCCTAAAATGCAGGGATTATTTTATTTTATGGTTATCTTTTATTTTCTTCAGAAACATAGAATTTGTTTTTACTTACTCTTTTATATAAGTATATCATTTTTTATATAAATTCCTTCCGGGAAGATTGCATAAATATATTTTACTCAACATAATTATCAGTATAGAATATTTTTAATGAGATTAATTAAAAAATAGCAGAAAATTATAAAGGAGGGAGTCTGATGATAAATAAGAAAATAATCAAGATGTCTATTATTGTGACAATATTAATTTTGCTTATAAGCGTTTCGGGCTGCAGCAGAGTCGAAAAAATTACACAGCTAT
>JAMCQQ010000105.1 GCA_023379515.1 Actinomycetota bacterium | reverse complement strand
AAAGGATGCACTTATTACGTTTTTTATCATTTTCAATCTTTTCCAGATAATCAAATATTTTTTTAAATGGCCCTTTATTAGTATTATGAAGCCTTGCAGGTGTGACCATGGGAATTTTTACAAATCCTCTTTCGGGATTATATTTTCCATGCAGAATGTTAAAAAAAACTTCGGCTGTTTTGTAACCTGTTCTGAATAAATCCAAATGGGGGCAGGTATGATAACCTTCAATAAAAACAGTATTTTTCAACATTTTCTCTGTTATATTTGCATGCAGGTCAAGCGAGATTGCTGCTGGAAGGCCCTCAGATATTTCGTTATGGATAGTCTCTAAAATATCGCCTTCAACATCAAATACCCCGTCTGATACCATAGATCCGTGCAATGAAAGCAGAACGCCATCTATAGGAAGACTCTTCTTTAAATAACTTATAAGCTCTTTTTTTATTTCTTTATAAGCCGCTTTTGTAACATTTCCTTTGGGCCATGCCCATACCCTTATGGTTGGAATAAGTTCAACATCGGAATCTTTAAAATCTTGAGCAGCTTTTATAAAACCGCCTATTTCGTTAATACCGGTAAATCTGTCTATAATCTCTTTACTAAAGAAAAGCCCGTTTTGCCTGAAATCAGAAATGGTTGTTTTTACAGGGCAAAAAGTATTCTGTTCCTGCCATATCTGCCCAAAGGCAATCCTTAATTTTTTATTAGCCATCTTATTTTACAAACCAGGAGCTATGGTAAATAATAATTCTGCCATCCCTATTCCAAGATTAAAATACTGGTGTTTGCTGCCCTCAGGTATAAGAAATCTGCCGCCTTCATCTACCTCATAAGCTTTTCTTGATACTGCTTTTTCATTTTCAAGTTCACTTAAAACAACGATTTGGATCCTGCCTTTTAATACCATAAAGATCTCATCGCCTTTATGAGTCTCGGGATCTGTATTCTTCCCCGGACATATTTCAATTTTCCCAAGATGACATCTTTTATTACTGATAAATAATGTCACTTTGGTTTCATGCTCCTTGCCATGTACGACGGTTAAGGCTTTCTCCGGTGGAATATGCATATGTCTTTTTTCTTTTCTTGCATCCTCGGTGTCTAATGGCCAATTCCCCATAAAATCATCAATAGTTTTCATAATTCCTCCTAAATTTTATAATTTTTTATTATCTGATATTAATTATTCATCCTTACAATAATAAACAAGCTTATACTGATTACGACTCGTCACCTTTGTATTTAATTGTTTTTAACTTAAAACTGGAAACTAACTCAATATCACTTTCATCCCACATCGGACCTTCAATTATTGCAACAATAACAACTTCTTCTGTAGTAAAATTAAAAACACTGTGCCAGGTTTTTGCAGGAATAAGTATTGCATCTCCCTCTTTTGCCTGTATGCATTGACCGGTCTCAGGGTTAAAAATGGTCGGTCTGCCTTTCAGAACATAATAAGGTTCGTCTCCTGAATGAATATCGGGCGGCTGGAAAGTTTGCCCGGCCGGGACTGTCCATGAGGACATGAGGATTTTATCGGTACTGGCAAAAATCCTTGGTGAAATTTTTTCTCTGCCTGATCCATATACCGTTATTACATCATTTTCAGGATCAAGTATAGTTGATTTTTTCTTATCAGGCGTAAAGGGATGAACCCCGGCCCAATCGGGCAATCCTGCAGGTCTTTTTTTATTGTTCATTTGATTTCCTCCTCTATTTGATTAAATTTATAAAAATATAAAACTTAGATATTTTAAAAACTTTAAATTTTGTCTTATTATTTCAAATCCGGATTTACAACAATAATTGATTTTGCCACACCATCAAGCCTCTTGTCCGTAACCTCAAAAGCATGCTCAATATCTTCAAGTGGAAAAGAATGTGTGATTACCTTTTCAATATCAATAATACCGCTGGAAACTATTTTTATTCCCTGAGGAAAAGTATTTTGTGCACCTGCTGCAGCTACTATTGTCAAATCTTTCATAAGAAATTCTGCAAAATCCACGTTATCAATAGTTTTAATAGGAACACTGTAAACACATATTTTACTTCTTTGCGCAGCAATATTTATCACTTTTGACAATGTATCCTGAACGCCTGCAGATTCAAAAACATAATCAGATCCCCTGCCATTAGTTTCCCTCATTATCTCGTCCTGCAGATCTTGCTCTTTTACATTTATTATTATATCTGCACCTAATTTTTTCCCAAGAGCAAGTCTTGCCGGATTGGTACCTGCTAAAATTACCTTTGAAGCTCCGCAGGCTTTTGAAAGCATCGTGAAATGAAGTCCTGCTACGCCCGGGCCAAGGATGGTAACTACATCACCCGGAATAATTGGTGCCCTTTCTATGCCATATACACAAATTGCAAATGGTTCAAAAACAGAAGCGGCTTTTAATGAAAAGTTATCAGGTAAAGCAAAAACTTTCTCATGAGGTGCCGTTGTATATTCGGCAAACCCGCCATTCCTATGAATGCCTATTACCTTTTGGCCATTTTCACAATGCACGTAATGACCTGCGATACAGGTCTTACAATAACCACAACCAATATTGGGTTCTACAACAACCCTTTGGCCAAGTTTAAAAGATGACGGAACGGCACAACCTAATTTTGTTATTATACCGCCAAATTCATGCCCAAAAACAACATCCTTTTCAATTGTAAATGAACCACCTTTAAATCCCTTGTATAAATGAATATCGGTTCCGCATATTCCCACTGAACCAACTTTAACCTGGATCTCATTTTCTTTAGGCTCAGGAACTGGAATTTCACCTATTACAATTTTGTTTGGTCCTTTATATAATGCAGCTTTCAACTTTAGCTCCTTATAATACTTTTTTATTTTTTATAATAAAATTTAAAATCCTTGAAATTTAAAATAGCTCTAAATGAAATTTTCTTTCAGAAATTTAAGCCCCCTGATTGCAAGCTCCTCCTGACCAAAATCATAAGTCCTCCAGATAGCCCCTGCTTCCGCTATAGGACTTCCGACTTTAGGATCACAACTTTCAATAACAAGACATTCTTTAAACGATATTTTTTTTAAACCTTCTGCAACTCCATCCCAATCAGTATGACCTGTACCGGGAGTTCCTCTGTCATGTTCCGGAACATGCATATGAAATAAGTATTTCCCGGTATTGGTTATTGCCTCCTCAAGATTCTTTTCCTCAATGTTCATATGGTAAACGTCTAGTTGTACACCTATGCTGGCATTATCTACTTCTTTTACCAGGTTTGCAGCGTCTTCGGCCATATTTAAGAATGCAGTCTCATACCTGTTAAGAGGCTCGATGGCTATTTTTACCCCTTTTTCACCAGCATATTTCCCGATTGTTTTAAGATTCTTTACACAGCTCTCCCATGCTTTTTTTCTTTTATCGGGTTTTACCAGCTCGGGATACCTGCCTACAGAATATGTGGGACCAACAAGCATCCTTGAATTAAATTTGTTGCACAAATCAATCAAACCTTTGATAAATTCAACTCCTTTTTTCTGAATACTCTTGTCAGGACTTATAATACTCTCGTCAGGACCGGGAATTCCGCACACAACGCAATTTAAATTATTTTCTTTAAGACCATTATTTATGGATTTCACATTTTTGTCTGACCAGTCAGTAACACCGATCTCAACAGTGTCGTATCCAATGTCTTTAACTTTTTTTAACAGATCAAGTCTTTTACCGGAAAAAGGATAAACCCATAAAACAGTATTTAAGCCAAATTTCATTGATACTCCTTTCCGCCTAATTTTATTTCATTCAGTTCTTTGAATTCAGGTTTGAGTGATTCATATAAAGAATCAAAGATATTGCTGAGCTTTTCGTATTTCCTGTAATTGGTTAGATTGGGTTTTATTTTAAAGAATCTTTTTTGTCTGGTATTATTTATTGCATCAATATGGTCTTTAAATATGCCTCCGCATATTCCACCCAGTATTGCAGCTCCAAGCATCGCGGTTTCATTAAAATCAACTACTTTCAATATTTTCCCAATGATATCACTTTTTATCTGGAGCCAGAAAGAATTCTTGCTGCCGCCTCCGGTAAAAAAAATT
>JAMCQQ010000104.1 GCA_023379515.1 Actinomycetota bacterium | reverse complement strand
ATGCTGCTGATTTGTGCATTTATAACAGACTGGACATTTTCCCAGCTGCCCATAGGCCTGAATATAAAGTCTACAAGCGTTCTCTCTTTATCGCTTATTAATACATCTTGATCTTCAATTTTTATTTTTTTAATTCCATAAATTTTTTTTGGAGATACTTTTATCGCTATAAATTTTACATTTTTAATATTTTTAATACCTTCTTTTTCTGTATTTAAAACTGTAATGGATTGTGGAACTTGGTCTGTAAATCCCCAGTAATTATACATTGAAGTATACCCAATATAATATGGTATATTATCCATCCATAGCGCAGCCATGACATATTCATTTGGCATCCAGAGCTGGTTTGGAGCTTTTAATGGCACTATAATATACTGCCCTCTCTTTAACTGTATAAGACGGTTTCTTTTGGACAGATTATCAAGCATACTGGTTGCTTTTCTATAGCTTCCTAAAACTTTGACTGCATATTCATTTGTGATAACTTTCTGTTTTTCAAATTCTGCCCTAGACAATAAATAGACTGCATCTTTTGAAAGTTCAGAATATCCTGCTATTTTCATTGTAATAATACCTTATATTTCCATTTCTAATTGAATTATCAAGTTTTTTTACAACATACTATCTTACCTATTCTTTGTCAAGTTAAAGTTACTATTGCTTATGGCGCAGAACTGGCTAAAGAATGAATCATGCTTACTGGTTTAAAGCATAAAGCTGAATTCCAAGAATAAATCGACTTCTAACTTATTTTCTTAATCCCAAAATCAAACTTAAATAAATTTAAAATCTTTTTGTCTATATTTTCAGTAATATAAATATACAGTATCAGCTCAGTAAAGTTTCCAAGGGATAAATAATCATCATAGAGGGATTTATATAGCTGCTGGGATTTATTATACATGGTATTGAGTAGTTCGTATGTTTTTTCGTTTAAAAAAAATGACCTGGTAATTCCGTAAACTGAGGCAGCTGGTTTTTTAAATTTATAGCCAATATCGCCTGATACTTTACTGAGAGAGTAATTAAATAAATTGTTGTAAAATTCAAACTTGTTTATTTCTTTATAACCGGCATAAAAATCTAAAAAGTCGCATAGCACAATATATTTCTGGCTAATCCTGATGACTTTTCTTATATAGTCTTTATCCCGTCTTCTGTTAACCATTAATGAGTTGTCCTCTTTTTGGTTGTTTACTATCCTGTTAACATTTTTTAATAATAATATCATATTTGTCCTTTTTGTTTAAAATTTATTCCTGAAATAAAATTAAGATTTATATTATTTTCTCTGGCATAATCTTTGGCAAGAGATATAAACATAGCACCCCTGCTTTTCTTAATCCTTCCTGTAAGGTATGTATCTTTGATAATACTTAAAAATATTCTTATTTTTTGCTCAGGGATTTTATCTACTACAGCTCTAAACGCCCCCAGGCTATGGTCATCCCTCAGTGATTCTGCTATTTCTTTGGCCAGCAGCTCATTTTCTTTTAACTTATATCTTTTGAATTCAGGATATTTATTAACTACACTTTTTATGGATTCCTTAAGACTGTTATTTTCTCCAAGGGACTGTTTTATTTTCCTTTTAATATCGTTAATATCTTCTTTGTCTTCTGTAGTTATCTCCTTTAATCCTTCACCATAGTTTTCCACAACCTGTTCTCTACCCTCCCTATTAACGTTATTTAAACTGGTATTTTTAATATTGGTATTGTTAGGGTGAATATCATTCACCGGGGGTGGTGCACCATGTTCACCAGGGTGGTGCATTTTATTCACCACCCCACCATCTTTATCATTACCAGACTGATTCCTCTTAATAGACAGTAAAGTATATAAATTAGAAGTTTTTGATTTATTTTCTTTATTTATTCTTGATTCTTTTTTTAGCAGTCCCTTTTTAACTAGGCAATTTATTATTGCTTGAACTTGTCTTTCTGACATGGAACCTTTCTTTGCAATAGTCGGAACACTTGGAAAAGCCTTATCTTCTCTATCAACAAATCTAGCAATAACAATATAAATCATTTTTTCATAAATACTTAAGTCTTGACGGTCAAGCAGTTCATTTTCAAGATAAAACCAGTTCTTAACCCTGCCATCTCTTAAATTATCTGTACTCATTAAGAAAACCTCCCTCCTATATAAGTCTTCCTATAATGAAAAAAGCCCGGTATGGTACCGAGCTTTTGTATTTAAATAACTTTAATTTTTTTTCTTCTAATATTGCAAAACAAAAAGGCAAGATATAGGAAATCCTTTAAAGTGCTTGTACCTTGTCTCTAACCAAAATTATGTTAAGCAAATTATTTTATTTCATATTATTTATAATCATCTAAATAGCACTGCCAGCGGTAATAATAGTTAATAATATGTTTTACAAAATTTCCGATTTATCAAAAAAAGAATCTAAACTATTTTTTTAATATAAAATAAGTATTTTAATCTCCAGATTTTGTACTAAGTATAATTTAACCTTAATTTGTGCTTAATGTTTAAGGTTTTCTACTAAGAAGTATTAATATTTAACTTAAAAGAACTGGTAAAAAATTTGTGGAGTTAGCCTGTAAGCCTTATAAAAGCATTTTCATGTTTTATTTCCAGGAATTTTTAATATTTTTTCAATATAACTTGTAAAAATTTCCTTCAGTCTGAGATGCCTCTTTTCGTTATCAGATGAGAGTACAACTGAAGGGTAGCTCCAGTTTTACACTTAAAGCAAGTATTATAATTTAAGCTGACTTTCAGTTGCCCACAACATATAAAGTGGTATATTTAATAAACCATCATCTTTTTTAAGGTTGAGCATAGAGGTTCTAATTGAAACCTGGGGTGTATATTTTTCACGATATACACTTAAGCTGCGTGCTTTTACATTTACTGATGCTTTCACCTCAATGGGAACAATCTTTTCATCAAATTGAACAACAAAATCAACCTCAGCGGTATTACCTGATTTCCAATAATATGGAACATCACTTTGCAGATTAATAAGTTCATTTAAAACATAATTTTCCGTTAATGCCCCTTTAAACTCTATATATAGTTTAGAATCCTCAAATATTAAAGCTGCTGGAAGTTTGGACATTCTTCTAAGTAAGCCTATATCTGATAGATACAGCTTAAAATAACCTTCGTTTGAATAAGCTGACAATGGTATAGCAGGTTTTTCTATCTTGCATACTTTATAAACCATCCCTGCACTAACAAGCCACTGCAGAGCATCTTCCAGATCTTTTGCCCTCGCTCCCGGCTTTACGTGACCATAAATAAACTTTCCGTTTTCCCTGGCTAATTGATCGGGAATACTTTTCCATATCAATGATAGCTTAGGGAAGTCTGCTGCTGGTGCGTGCTTGGCAAATTCCAATTCATATGAATTTAAAATCATATCCTGTATTCTCTCAACCTCGGATACATCTTTTGTATCAATCCACTTGGCTACTACTTCCGGCATTCCACCTGTAATATAATAGGTCTTGAGAAGTGTTATAAGCTTATCAGCAAACATCTGTGGAACAGGGGTACTTACATTTATTTTATCAAGATAATCCAACAGCATCTGCTCATCATTGGCAAGTACAAATTCATAAAAGCTCATCGGGCGAAGCATTAAAAAATCAACTTTGCCTACGGGAAAAGATAATGGTTTTGATAGCATGATACCTAAAAGAGAGCCTGCGCATACAATATGATATTGTGGACTTTGTTCATAAAAATACTTAAGAGAAGTTAGAGCTTTGTTGCAGAATTGAATTTCATCAAAAATTATAAGTGTTGTTTGAGACTTAATCTGTTTTCTGCTCAGTATGCCAAGCTCGACAATAATTCGCTCTGGATTTAAGTCCTGCTCAAACCGCTCTGCTAACACAGGATTTCCTTCAAAGTTAAAATAAGCCACTTCGTCATAGTTTTGCCTGCCAAATTCGTTAAGAATATATGTTTTCCCACATTGACGAACACCCTTCAGGATTAATGGCTTCCTGTCTTTCCGATTTTTCCATCTTGATAATTCATCTATGATTAAACGCTTCAATTTAGTAACCTCTAATCAATTATATGTATTAATATTGCAATAATTATTGCAATATTAATATTTAAAATAGCTTATTACTCTTTATTTGTCAAGTTTGCTTCATCATTTCAGGTATTTTTTATCAGAAAGTACAAAGTTTACCTTTATTTTTAATGCTTGGTTTGCTTGGGGATATTGAACAATGTTAGAACTAAAATATTGAGATTAAATGAATCAGTTCTTTGCCCCCCCCCTACGGTCTAAACATTAAAGACCAAAGAGTAGCAGTTTTATTAGGTATCTGGCAAGGTGTCCGGATAATTCCATTATACTGTCCGGATGTGACCGAAATATGCAGTGGTAATAATAGTTGACAATATGCTTGCAAAATTTCCAATTTATCAAAAAATAATCCAGAC
>JAMCQQ010000103.1 GCA_023379515.1 Actinomycetota bacterium | reverse complement strand
TTAATTTCAGGTGATTTCGTTTCAATAAAAGAAGGAACGGGCATAGTCCATATTGCTCCCGCCTTCGGCGAGGATGATATGAGAATGAGCAGAATAAACAGGCTTCCGGTGGTACAAATGATTGACGAGGAAGGAAAGTTTAAACCTGAAGTTGATGGTTTCAGTGGTTTGTCCACAGAAGAAGCAAATCCAGAAATAATTAAAGATCTTAAAACTCGGAACCTTGCTTTTAAAATAAAAAAATTTGAGCATTCTTATCCATACTGCTGGAGATGTGACAGAAAATTGATATATTATGCAAAAAAAAGCTGGTACATAAAAACTTCTGAAATAAAAGATGATCTGATAAAATCTAATATGAAAATTAACTGGTACCCGGAGCATATAAAATTTGGCAGATTTGGAAAATGGCTTGAGAGTAATGTTGACTGGGCTTTAACAAGGGAAAGATACTGGGGAACTCCTCTTCCTATCTGGGGTGATAAAAATGGGCATAAAATCTGTATAGGAAGCGTGCAGGAGCTTAGAGAAAGGTCGATTAATGATTTCGATAAACTGGATCTCCATAAACCATACGTAGATAAGATTGTTATAAAATGTGATATATGCGGCGAGCATATGTATCGTACTCCTGAGGTTATAGACGTCTGGTTTGATTCAGGTTCAATGCCTTTTGCACAATTCCACTATCCTTTTGAAAACAAAGAAATTTTCTTTGATAATTATCCTGCTGATTTTATCTGTGAAGCAATTGATCAGACAAGAGGATGGTTCTATACGATGCTTGTTATATCAACTTTATTATTTAAAAAATCATCGTATAAGAATGTTTTGTGCCTGGGCTTGATCAATGATGAATGCGGACAAAAAATGAGTAAATCAAAAGGTAATGTTGTAAAACCATGGGATATCCTTGCAAAACAGGGTGCAGATGCCCTAAGATGGTATTTCTTTACGGTTGTTTCACCCTGGAACGCAAAGAATTTTTCAGTTAAAGCAATAGATGAAGTAGTTTTAATATTTATTTTGACCTTATGGAACACCTATTCTTTCTTTGTCATATATGCAAATATAGATAATTTTAACCCTGGCGAAATTGAAATATCATTAAAAGACAGGACAGAAATAGACAGATGGATCATTTCTGAGCTTAATAAAGTTATAAAGAATGTATCTGAACTAATGGATGATTTTAATGTTACTGACAGCGGCAGGCTTATTGAGAACTTTGTGGATGAACTTTCAAATTGGTATGTCAGAAGAAGCAGACGAAGATTCTGGAAAAGTGAAGAAGACAAAGATAAAATAAGTGCATATAAAACTTTATATGAATGCCTGCTTACGATTTCAAAATTATCTGCCCCTTATATTCCTTTTTTAAGTGAAGAAATTTATAAAAATTTAACTGACGGACGAAAGTCCGGTCTTGAAAGTGTTCATCTTGAAGCCTACCCTGTGGCAGATGAAAAATTAATAGACGAAGATCTCAGCTTTAAAATGGATGTAACAAGAAAGATTATAGGGCTTGGCAGATCAATAAGAAACAAAATAAATATTAAAACCCGTCAGCCTTTACCTGTAGTAAAAGTATATTTTGAAAAGGATGAAAAAAAGCAGGAAGCTTGCAGGCATTTCAGAGAAGTAATACTTGAAGAACTAAATGTAAAGAAACTTCAAATAGCTGAAAACCTGGATGATTTGGTATCTTATAAAATTAAGCCAAACCTAAAATTATTGGGTATAAAATATGGAGCTCTTCTTCCTAAAATAAAGAATTCATTGGAGAAGGAAAGCAGCTCACAGGTAGCTGTTAAAGTAAGGAATGGAAAAACTGTTAACCTCAGGGTTGAAGGAAAGCAAATAGAGCTGCTTTGTGAAGAAATACTTGTCGAGGTCGAAAGCCGTACCGATTATGGTATTGAAAGTGATGGGGAATACACGGTAGGGCTGGCAATCAATTTTTCAAAGGAACTTGCTGATGAAGGTTTCTGCAGGGAGCTTATTCATCAGATACAAAATTTGAGAAAAGAAGCAGATTTTAAGATTGAAAATACAATAATCGCTGCTATTATATGCGGCGAAAAAGAAAAAGAAATCATAAAAAAATACAAAGATTTTATAATGAAAGAAATACTTGCAAAAAAACTGATTTTTAAATTTGAAGATAAAATGTTTATAAAGGAATTAAAAGTCAATGACACAATAATGAAAATAGGCTTAAAAGTTGTAGGAAGTATAATATAGATAATGCAAATAAAAGCTTCGAAGAAACTATTAAATATAATATTTGCAGCTAATGCAGCCGTTATTTTAATTCTGGATCAATTAACTAAATATATAATCAATCGTTTGCCGCAAAGTGTGTTTCCTATAGAAGCCATTCCAAAATTTTTATATATAATAAGAATAACAAATACCGGAGCTGCTTTTGGATTATTTCAGAACAGGACAAAGATTTTCATAATCATTTCGATAATTGCGATAATACTTATAATAGTCCTAAAGATTAAAATGGACTTAAAAATTGTTCTTTATAATATAGGACTGGGATTTGTTCTGGGTGGTGCCTTAGGAAATCTGGTTGACAGACTGCTTTTCAAAGGGCAGGTTACGGATTTTATACATGTAGTCTATTTTGCAGTATTTAATGTAGCCGATAGTTTTATAGTTATTGGATTTGGTATTATAATACTGGTAATACTAAAATTTTTTTTTAAAAAAGGTGCTGCATAAATAATTGGACAATAACAGTGACGAAGTAATAACTTTTACAGTAAGTCTAGAATCATCGGGCCAAAGGATAGACAGGTTCTTGGCTTCTCAAATAAAAAATCAATCACGGAGTCATATACAAAAAATTATTGACAATAAATATGTTAGTGTAAATGATAAAATAGTTGCAAAAAATTTTGATCTTTCATCTAGTGATATCATAACAATCAGAAATCTTTACC
>JAMCQQ010000102.1 GCA_023379515.1 Actinomycetota bacterium | reverse complement strand
TTATAACGGCGGAACAATAGATGAAAAGAAATTTTACCAGGTTGGAAATTTAAGTGAAATAGATGGCAAGTCACCTGCAAAAACCGGTACCTTGAATCCTTTAAGCTTTTTTTCGACAATAAAGACAAGTACGGTTCTTTTATGGAACAAGCAGGTTGTCAAAGATGCAGATAGGGCCATAACCATATATTATCAGAATCCCACTTCCGGTTCAGAGATTTTAAGGCCCGGAAGAATTTACAAGCTTGACGCAGACAAAGGAGCGACTACTACTGACAGGCTCGATTTCATTTCATTGATGCTTGCTCTATTCTTTGGCACAGCCGCGCTTCCGCATATTTTAATACGTTATTATACCGTCCCAAGTCCGATAGCTGCGAGGAAATCTACAATTGTGGCAATTGCAGCGATAGGATTATTTTATATATTGACTCTTTACATGGGGCTTGGCGCTATGACAAATGGAGTAATTGATTTGACTAATGACAATATGTCAGCACCGCTTCTGGCAAAATCTTTTGGAATTTTGCTTTTTGCGATAATTTCTGCAACTGCATTTGCAACAATACTGGGAACAGTCAGCGGTCTCATAGTTGCATCGTCCGGAGCAGTGGCTCATGATTTAATGGACAGGTTTATAGGTTTGAAAATGAGCGACCGCAAAAAAGTAATGGCTGGGAAAATTACTGCGGTCGGAGTTGGTATAATTGCGATGATACTTGGAATAGTGTTTAAAGGAATGAATGTGTCTTATCTTGTAGGATGGGCCTTTTCTGTTGCAGCGTCTGCAAATCTGCCGGCAATTTTAATGCTGCTATTCTGGAAAAAAACTACTGCAAAAGGCATTATTGCGTCAATATCTACAGGATTGATTTCGGCGCTGGTCCTGATTTTGCTTTCCCAAAAGACTTTCAATGAGGTTTATAATATTCCAAATGTAACAGCGCCGGTTCCAATAAATAATCCTGCAATAATATCGGTACCTTTAAGCTTTATAGTTTTAATAATAGTATCACTGCTTACACAAGCCAAAAAGGAGAATATTGAATCCAAAGCTGTAGAAGTAAAATTGGACCTGGCAGAAGAACAACCTGCAGTAGACTAAAAAGAAATAGCATATTAACAGAATGCATTATTACTGGGTTTGGAGTTTTTGAGTTAATTTATTGTTATAAAAATGAGGCTTGATAAAATATCAAGCCTCATTGATTAACATCTTTTAAAAATAGGTTAAAACAATTACTGCAATTGCAATTACTTATGCTAATTTCCTGAAATGGATTCCGCAAAGTGAATAGCCAATTACGTAAGGAAACAATCCCGGATATTTAAATAAACTCCATAAAATTAACAACCAGAAATATCTTCTGCCTCTATTTTTGACACCAAGTATCCATAATGAACCGAATAGAGCTCGTACATGGTACATTTTCACTCTAACTTTTCGTTTTGGGGGATGAAACTCTCTTAAGAAAGTTTTTATTCGCTCACAATAAGCCTTAGGGCTATATATTGTTTTAAGTATTTTATTATAGCCGCTGAAAAGCTGCTTTACATCCATCTTTGGTTCAAAATTTAAAGTAGATTCTATGGTATTGTTTGCTGATGATACTTTATCTTTTTGAATTCTCTTCGTCTCGACCAATCTTTTATAAAGTTTGGTTTTTGGCAGAGCCGTAAGAAGTCCAACCATTGCAGTTATAATCCCGCTTTTCTGAATAAACTCAATCTGTCTCTGAAAGATAGAAGGCGTATCACTGTCAAAACCAACAATAAATCCTGCCTGAACCTCCAAACCTGCGTTTTGAAGTTTCTTTACAGATTGAAGCAGGTCCCTATTTTTATTATGATATTTGCTGCATTCTTCCAAACCATTTGGATCAGGTGTTTCAATTCCTACAAATACGGTTGTAAAATTTGCTTCAGTCAGCAATTTCATCAGTTCTTCATCATCGGATAGGTTTATGGAAACCTGGGTATTAAAAGAAAATGGATAACCTCTCTTCTTTTGCCATTGAATTATTGCAGGAAGAATTTCTTCTTTCAGCTTCATTTTATTTCCAATTAAATTATCATCAACGAAAAATACCCCTGCACGCCAATTTATGCTGTATAAAGCATTTAATTCATTGATTATCTGTTCTTTTGACTTTGATCTTGGTTTTCGCCCATTTAAAACGACTACATCACAGAACTCACAGTCAAAAGGACATCCTCTGGAAAATTGGATGCAAAGTGAATTGTACTTGGATATATTGATCAGGTTCCAATCCGGGACAAGTGCCTTACTTATATCAGGGAATGTATCAAATGAAGAATAAATCTTTTTGCAAGTATTTTTCTTAATATCTTCAATGAATATGGGCAGAGTAACCTCTGCTTCTCCCAGGAATACATGATCCACATCAGGGAAATCTTCATGTCCGGTGGTGAACAGGGGACCTCCGGCAACTACAGGTTTTCCAAATTTTTTAACTTTTTCAATAACCTTTATAGTTGATTCCTTTTGAACAATCATTGCGCTTATAAACACATAATCCGCCCATTTGATGTCACTGTCAGTTAGATTTTCAATATTCATATCAATAAGCTTTTTATTCCATATCCCCGGGAGTGCTGAAGCAATACTCAGCAATCCTAAGGGTGGATAAGCGGCTTTTTTACCGACGATTTTCAAAATAGACTCAAAGCTCCAAAATGTTTGAGCATATTTTGGATAAACCATCAAAATATTCTTGCTTTTGTTTTTATTTTCCAAACTATTTACTTTTTCTATATTTGTATCTTGAATCATTAATAACTCATTTCTTTTTTATCTTACTTTTTTAAAATCTGCATAAAACTGTATAAAATTGGTGGCTGCATTACCATATCAAGAAACCACTTTTTTTATTAGACGATTAATTATAAAAAAAGTTACTTTAAAATTATTCTAAAGCAGCATCTGCGCATCTGCGATACAAATATAATTAAGCCCTCATGCAGTCCGGCAAATTATAACATATAATATAATAGTATTAAACATTTAAGTTAGAAAATCATTTCACTATTTATAATTGTTTCCCTAGCTTCTCTTGTTTTGGTTTCTACATATGGCGATGTTTCGATTACAATCGACGGCGCCCAGTCTTTTATAATTGTTGATTTATTAATT
>JAMCQQ010000101.1 GCA_023379515.1 Actinomycetota bacterium | reverse complement strand
ATGGAGGTGTAATTGGTTCTGGACAGGAAAATCAAAGTCATACTTGCAACAGGCAAATCTTTTGCTTCTATTTCTTGGCTGGTTAAGTCACTGGGATTAAAGATGCCCCAGATAACTCTTAATGGTTCCGTTGTCGTAAGCAAAAATTTCCGAATTATCAGTATAAAAAGGATAAAACCTGAGTATTATCATGAAATAATTGCAGATATCAGAGGTAAAGGCTGCAGCCCATTGGTGGCACAGGCCGATGGCAGGATACTTTATGATAAGGAGCACCCGACTTTTGAAGCATTTCGCAAAATCAATGAGAAACTTATAAAGGTGAAGAATATAGAAGATGAGAAATATTGCCGTGATTGTGTAGATATCAGTGTTACTATTAAGGAGACCGATCCCCTTGACACTTATCTAAGGAACAAATATAAAGGCAAGCTTCAACTTGTAAGATCAGGAGAATATTTTTTTGACATACTGGATTTGGATGCCACTAAAGGCAAGTATGACTTTGATTTTCCTGTCCAGACATTCAAGCAAAGCTTTCTTATTAAAATCCGGAAGCTCCGATTTATTATCAAGCAGCGTACCATCTACATCTGTGACAAGCAGTTTAATCATATTCATGAATCATCTTGTTATATGAGTTGCAATTCCAAAGCAGTCTTCGGCGGCTTCCATTACCGCTTCGGAAAGAGTTGGATGAGAATGAACCGTCTCAGCCAGGTTGTCTATAACCATCTCACCTTTCATTGCAACCGCAACTTCATGTACCAGATCAGAACATCTCGGCCCAACCATCCGCGCGCCAAGTATTTCACCTGAATCTTTATCTGTTATAATCTTTATGAAGCCTTCTGTTTCACCGGTTATAAAAGCTTTTCCGCTGTTGCTGAATGGGAAAAGCCCCAAGCATACATTAATACCTTTGCTTCTTGCTTGTTCCTCATCCAATCCAACCGTACCTATTTCCAGGGATGTAAATACTGCCCATGGGATCACCCTGTAATCCATGGTCTTGTCTTTTCCTGCAATATTTTCTGCAGCAATCTTGCCTTCATCGGATGCAACATGGGCAAGCTGAAGCCCTCCATTGACATCGCCAACAGCATATACGTTTTGGATATTTGTTCTTAAGTGAGAATCCACCTTGATAAAACCTCGCTCATCAATGGCAATTCCGATTTCTTCAAGACCTATTCCTTTTGAATTTGGTTTTCTGCCTACTGAAATCAGCACCTTATTTGCAATAATTTCATCCCCGCCTGCTGTTCTGCAGAAAAATTTTCCATTATCTTTTTTGACTTTTTCTATCACTGAATTTGTCAGGACCTTTATTTTCTTCTTATCAAAGACTTTCGTAATTATTTTGGAAACTTCCATATCTTCTGTGGACAATATCCTTGGCAGCATCTCGACAATTGTAACACTGCTTCCGAAAGTATTGAAAATATTGGCAAATTCAGAACCAATTACACCTCCACCGACAATCAAAAGTGACTCAGGAATTTCGGTAAGCGACAATATGCCTATATTATCAATAACGCCCTCATCCTCAAGATTAAAAGGCGGTACGTTTGCAGCATGAGAGCCTGTCGCAATTATTATGTTTTTTGCAATAACTTCAACTTCCTGACCATTTTTCTGAGTCACAAGGATTTTATTGCCCGAAATTAGTTTGCCGTTTCCCGTAATAAGTTCTATATTATTTTTTTTGAAATGGAAGGCAAGGCCCTGTCTTTGAGCAACAATTATTTGATCTTTCCTGGCCATTGCTTTTTTAAAATCAAGGTTCCAGCCCGAAATATTAATCCCAAAAATATCAGCTTTTTTTATCTCGTCTATGGTTTGGGCAACATGATAAAGCGCTTTGGTAGGTATACAGCCCCAGTTAAGGCAGACACCTCCAAGATTTTCTTTCTCTATGACCATCGTTTTAACGCCAAGTTTTGCAGCTCTGATTGCCGCAACATACCCTCCCGGACCTCCGCCAAGCACTGCCAGATCAGTATTTCTTGTTTCCATAAAAATTCAACTCCTTGCTAAAATTAAAAAATTACTTTAAATTAAAAACTAAATGACAAATACTAAAAATAATCTAACCGGTAAAATCGAAAATTACATCGAAAGATATGAAGGGACGGAAGAAATTCCCTGTCTTGATCTCGGACTGATTGGCTATGACGATGCATTCCGGGTTCAGATGCATTTATTTGAAAAAGTAAGGATAGGGCAAATCCGCAGTTTAATTTTACTCCTTGAACATTATCCTGTGATAACAATTGGAAACAGCGGTAAAACAGAGAATTTGCTTGCCGGAAAAGAAAGCTTGAAGGAACAAGGTATAGAGCTTGTTCAATCCAACCGCGGAGGTGATATTACTTTTCATGGTCCGGGCCAATTAGTGTGCTATCCAATCATCAATCTCACGCATTTTGAAAAGGACCTGACCTCATTCATATGGAACCTGGAGCAGGTAATAATTGATTTCCTGAATCAGTATGATATCAAGGGAACAAGGATAGATAAGTTAAGGGGTGTTTTTACCGGCAGTAATAAAATAGCTTCCATAGGCTTGCATGTAAAAAAATGGATAACAATCCATGGCTTTGCCTTAAACGTAAATGTAGATCTGAATTATTTCAACAATATCATTGCATGTGGTTTGAAAGATTATAACCAAACTTCCATGAAAAAAATCTTAAATAAAAATATTCCCATCGGTGATGTCAAAGAACAGGTGCTTTTAAATTTTTGTAAAATATTTAAAATAAAGAGTAATTTATTCGTTTTCTGATTTATCTTTTTCTTCGTTTTCTTTCTTCAGGATCGCATATATTTCCTTAAGCACTTTCAAGGGCTCTTTTATAAGCCGCTTCGGGAAAAATGGCATAAGGGTGGCGACCGCTTTCTTCATATCTTCAGTCATTCTGTGAGGCTTTGTAAGTATTCTGTCAATGAAATCTTCAGCAAAAACGGTCCTAAGATGCCGTCTGTCTATCTCTATTTTCTTTGTGCAGTTATCGCAGGACACGCTGCGCAAAAAGCTGCCGATATACTGCACGGTATGCGGAGTTTCCTCATTACAGCTTATGCAGAAGAGAGTTATTTTTGCTTCTTCGTCTTTCATTTTTATAAATTGTATTTTTTTAAATCAAAAGCAGCTCAGGATTTTCTATTATCTCTTTCAGCCTTTGCAAATATCTTGCCCCGTCGGCTCCATCAATAATCCTGTGATCAACTGCTACCGATATTTCCATAAACTGCTTTGGCTCAACCCTGTCACCCACAAATGCAGGTGCCTTGTATACCCCGCCTACCATAAGAATTGCTCCCTGCGGCGGATTGATTATGGCTGTAAATATCCTTATGCCAAACATTCCGAGATTGCTTATCGTAAAGGTTCCATTGGTTATCTCTTCTATTTTAAGTTTTCCCTGTTTCGCTTTTTCAATAAGCTCTGCCCGTTTTTTTGCAATCTCAAAAACACTTAGCTTATCTGCATTGTATATTGTAGGTACAATCAGCCCCGATTCAATTGACACTGCCAAACCTATATTTACATCCTCATAAACTACCTGGTTCTCATTTACCAGAGACGAGTTAACATTGGGCTGTTCAGCAAGAACGGTTGCGCAAGCCTTGATGATAAAATCCGTATATGTTATTTTTGTATTATAAACTGCGCTGACCTTATCCTTTATTTTTTCCCTGAGAGCAATCAAAGCATCCACGTCCATTACAGATGTCAATATAATGTGAGGAATATTCTGTTTTGAATAAAGCATTCTCTCGGCAATTAATTTTCTCATGCCTTTAAGCGGAGTTGAGGATTTAATTTTTGCCGCTGTAACGGATACCGCACCAGATGAAGCTGCGGCAACTGCTGAAACAGCTCCTCTTTGGTCAACTGCTCCGGATTTTAGCTTTTCTGCAAAAGCAGTTATGTCTTCCTTTACAATTCTACCGCCGGGACCCGTTCCTATAATTGGTTCTTTTAAATAATCTATTCCCATCTCTTTAGCAAGGCTTCTTGCAAGAGGTGATATTTTTAACCTTTCCGTGCTCTCGGTACCACCGGCAGCTGCAGGTTCAGGCTGACCTGATACTTTTATTGATCCCGTTTCTATATAGGCTTCAATATCTTCCTTTACAATTCTGCCGCCGGGACCCGTTCCTATAATTTTGGAAATGTCCACTCCTTTTTTCTCTGCAATATTTCTTGCAAGCGGTGAAATCTTAATTTTAGAATCTTCTGCTTTATTATCTGATTTAGAAGTTTCTCCTTGTTGTATCCGGGCTGTTACTTCTGCAGGAACAGTTTCCTTAGCATCTAAGGTTTTCGATGGAGTGGTTTTTGATGCAGAAGTTTCTGGTACAGGTTCATCCACAGATCCGATATATGCAATGACTTCAGTAACCGGGACCTCTTCGCCTTCAGCCCTGATTATTTTCCTTAAAATTCCCGAATTATAAGCTTCAACTTCAAGAGATACTTTATCGGTCATTACCTCAAATAATACTTCTCCGGGTTCTACCTTATCACCTTCTTTTTTATGCCACTTTTCAATTACTCCCGTCTCCATGGTCAATCCTAATTTTGGCATTATCACTTCATGCATTTTAACTCCCTCCAAGAACTAGTTTTTCTCTTAATTCTCAATTTAATTATTAATTAGTATTTATTATTATTCTCAGGATATATATCAGAATATATTAATTTAACAAATTATTTCAATTTAATAAATTAATTTTTAATATTTGTCAGCATCTAAAATTTCGTGATAAAAAATAAATTGATAAGCCGCTTTTACTCGCCGGGGAAAAGCCTGCGTGTTTTTGAAATACCCATCATGGCTCTTAAAATTTTCCTTTATTGCTATCACGAAATTTTAGATGCTTCCTTAATATTTATAATATTATTTAGCTTAAGTAAACCTGCTTCATTGGACACATTGTATACTAAAAATAGTCAGGATAAAATAACTGATCAGACAGGCGTGATTTAAGCCATATTCAAAACCTGAAGCACGCCTTTTTTGATCCTTTCAGTATTTGGTATCATCTCCTGCTCCAGAACCAGACTGTAGGGTACGGGACAATTTTTTCCGGCTATCCTCATTATCGGAGCATCCAGAAGATCGAAGCCTTTTTCTGCAACCTGAGCAGCAATTTCGCCCATATATCCGCCAAAGCTGCAGGCTTCTTCAACGCAAACAAGTTTCCCGGTCTTTCCCAAAGAGATCAATATGGTATCAAAATCCAATGGCCTTAAAGTTCTCACATCAACTACTTCGCATTCGATGTGGTTCTCATTTTTTAAAACATCCGCCGCTTCAAGCGATTTCTGTACCATAAGAGATGTTGCAACGATAGTAATGTCTTTTCCTTGTCTTTTGATATCCGCCAAACCAAGCGGAATTTCATAAATTTCTTCGGGGACGTGCTGAATGTATTTTTTATTCTTGTAAAGGAGTTTGTGCTCTATAAATATTACCGGATTATCGTCATTGATTGCAGCAATCAGCAATCCTTTTGCATCATATGGACACGAAGGCATTACAACTTTTAATCCGGGTATATGGGAAACAATCGCCTCAAGACTTTGAGAATGTTGTGCTGCAGCACCTGTTCCGCCTCCGCCCGCTGCTCTGATAACCATTGGAACCTTTGCCTTGCCTCCGAACATATATCTTATTTTTGCTGCCTGGTTAGCTATTTCATCCATGGCAATCGTAATGAAATCAGAAAACATTATTTCTGCGATCGGCCGCATTCCCGTAACTGCGCTTCCTGTTGCAACGCCAATTATTGCATCCTCGGAAATCGGAGTATTTCTTACCCTTTCTTTTCCGAATTCCTCAAGCATTCCGGCAGAAACACCAAAAGCCCCGCCATATTCAGCAACATCTTCACCGATAAGATAGACGTCGCCGTTTTTCTCCATAACCTGCTGCATCGCCTCCCTTATCGCCTCCAGGTAGGTTATTTCTCTCATTTTTATTGATATCCTTTCCATAATGTAAAAAAATATAAAAAGCGCTTGATGTTTAAATCATTTATCTGATAAACCCGTAATCTTAAGCTCTGAGAAAATACGTTAGCATCTAAAATTTCGTGATAAAAAATAAATAAAATTTTCCTTTATTGCTATCACGAAATTTTAGATGCTCCCAGAAAATACTTATAAAGCATCAAGCATAGACATCTTCCTCAACTGTGTCAGGGTCGGGGAATGGACTTTCCTCTGCAAATTTAATTGCATGATCCAACTCCTTAACAACTTTGGTTTCCAGTTCTCTGTCTTCTTCTTCGGTTAAAATATTCTCATCAATCAGGAATTCCCTGTATGCTGGTATCGGATCTTTCTCCATCCAGTCTTTGACTTCTTCCCTGCTTCTGTAAATCTGTGCATCACTCTTGGAATGTCCTTTCCATCTATATGTCAGAGATTCAATCAGAACAGGCCCTTTGCCGGTCCTGCAGTAATCTGCAAAATGGCGGACGGTATTATAGACCTCAACCACATTGTTGCCATCAATTGTAAGGCCTTCTATGCCGTAGGAAATTTTTCTGTCTGAAATTTTACTGATATTAAAAGCTTCTTTTACAGGCATCGACATTCCATAAATATTGTTTTCACAAATATAGATTACCGGTAAATCCCATATCGATGCCATATTAAGAGCACCATGGAAATTGCCTCTGTTTGCCGCACCATCCCCAAAGAAGCATGCAACAATTTTCCCCTTTTCCTTTATCTTGCATGTAAGACCAGCCCCAGTAGCAATATCTATGCTTCCGCCAACTATACCATTTGCTCCAAGGTTGCCTGTTGTAACGTCAGCTATATGCATTGATCCGCCCTTACCTTTGCAATAGCCTGTTTTTTTACCCAGTAGTTCCGCCATCATAATGTCAATATTTGCACCCTTTGCAATACAATGGCCATGACCTCTGTGTGTAGAAGTTATATAATCTTTTTTTTCAAGCGCATAAATTGCCCCCACCGCCGTGGCTTCTTCGCCAACATACAAGTGACAGGTTCCATGAATTTGACCGCGGATAATAAATTGCTCTGTCTGATCTTCAAAATGTCTTATTTCATACATTTTTTTAAGCATTTCAATTTTTATTTCAGGGTTTAACTCTTTAAAATAATTACTGATTTTATGTCCGTCAATTATTCTGTAAGCAGTTTCCTGTTCTCTTTTCTCAATTTTTTTCAGCATTTTCCCTTCATGCCTTCCTTATTTATAAAAATAATATATAAAGTTTAATTTTACTTTCGGCTTATTTTTCTTAAAATCTGATTTCTATCCTTTGACCAGCTTCTCTGCAGTTTCTTCATCAGTAATTAGTATGTTTATAATCTTGCCCTTTAGCGCCCCTGTAATTATTTTGATCTTTTTCGACCCAAATGCTACCCCGATAACGTTATTTATCTTTTGCATTTTATCAAGAGGGGCCCTGACGATCCTCTCGTCAATTTCAGTGGGAACAGGGTTGCCGGATTCATTTATAAAAATCAGATTAATGTCCCCTACGGCACCAAGGCTCTCAAGATATTTAAAATCCTGAATTTTAAAGTTGCCGGTTTTTATCATAGTGGAATCAGCTCCGATATCGCTCAGGCCAATAATTGCTGTGTCTATACCGTCAGACATTTCAATTATTTCCCTTACATTGCTGTCATTTGTTATGATTTCCTTTGTTTCCCTGCTGTCCAGCACCGCCGGGGAGTGAATTACGTAGCTGACCCCGCCAAACTTATCAGCAATGGTTTTTGCAACAGAGTTTGTGTGAACCCCTGTCCCAACCTTTCCCAACCCTCCAAGAAGCGGTATGACTTTTATATTTATCTTTTTATTGGTTTCCAAATAATCGCTTACTGTCCTGAGAGTTACACCCCAGCCTATTCCAAGATTATCCCCATCTTTTAAAATTCTCTCGAGAAGGTTGCCCAGAGAAACTGCCATCTGTCTATATGTTTCATCAACTTGTGAAAATGCAGGAACAACCAGGCATTCTTTGATCCCAAACCGTCTTTCAATTTCGTTCTCAAGCTCTTCAAACTTTTCCCATGGTGAATTAATTCTGACTTGAACTATTTTTTCTTTTTTTGCTTTAGTCAAATATCGTGAAACTTTCGTTCTTGAAATATTCAGCATTTTCCCTTCATGCCTTCCTTG
>JAMCQQ010000100.1 GCA_023379515.1 Actinomycetota bacterium | reverse complement strand
TTGATAATATAGACAGTATTTAAGAAAGCAGTAAAACTTGGAACTAAGTATAATTATAGTTAATTTTAACAGCTTATCCTATATTAAAAAATGTATTGAAAGCATGTTTTCAATACTGAAAACCGAAGGTTTTAAATGGGAAGTTGTTGTGGTTGACAACAATTCCCATGACGGAAGTATCAAATCCAGAAGTTCCCTTTCAAAATTTACACTGGAAAATTTTTTTGAGCTTTTTATGGCATTTTCTTTGATTGAATTAAAGCTTATATCGCCACTGCAAATCTTTAAAGTTATTTCTTTTAATTCATCCCAGCTTTCGAAAAGAAAACCGTTATAACCATTTTGAATTATCTCGGTTTGGCCGCCTTTATTTATCACGACAGGAACACAGCCTGAAGCCATGGCTTCAACCGTTGTTATTCCAAAATGCTCGAATTTCTCCGGATGCCTGTTTTTATCTTCCCCCATCCCCGAAGCATGCCAGAAAATAAGTGATCTGGAAAAAAGCTCTACAAGCTTACCCCAATCAATATTTGTCAAAACTTTTATTGGAAAATTTTCACTCAGCTTTTTGATTGATTTCACATAATCCATATGCTCTGCCCTATTCTCCACCCCGCCTGCAAGGCACAATGTGAATTTTTTCATAACTTCGGGGTTCCTGGTATAAAGGTCAATGAAATTTTGAGCCATCTCTAACTGCTTCTTGTTATGATGCTCAGGAAAAAATCTGCCGACACTCAATATGATATTATCTTTGCCTGATGGTGCAAAATCTTCAACATCCACCGGCGGATAGAGGATGGTGCTTTCTTTACCCCATAATCTTCTCACCCATTTCTTTGAATACTGCGATATAGAGAGAATTCTGTTGTAACTGTCAAGAAATTTAAAATCCTTTGGATATGACACCAGAAAAAGCGGGACAAAACCCAGTATTTTTAAAATCAACTTTCTAAAAATGCTGATTTCAGTCTCATTATAAAGCACCACACCCAGGGTCCTTGAATCCTTGAAGCTCCCTGCCTTTTGATCCGGAACAAAAGTATCTGAAATTATTTCCAGTATGTAATTATAGCTTTCTTTTACCGGACCGGCCCCTTTCCCCCTTACGGGACCAGCTCCTTTTAATATTTCAAGTAGATTTTAGATTTATCCATCGATTTCTATTATTTGTTTCTCGCCAGGTTTTAGAGTTATTAATTTTTCATAAATTATTTTTTTATTTTCAGGTTCCATAAGATTGATCCTGCAGGACATGGCGCCAATATTTGAAGTTGCCGGATTTTTGAAACCTAATCTTATGGGCTTCACTACATTCTTATATGATAAAACTGCCCTGCCGCTGCTCCAACTTCCCCTTCTTAGAAAAAATTTTTTAATGTCATAAATCCCCTCTGTTACTTCTATATCTTTAAAATCTTTATTTATCCTGTCTGCCAACCTATAAAGCCAGACGGCACATGACCTGAAAAAAAATAATAGAAATCGATGGATAAATCTAAAATCTACATCAAATTTTGTGGGAAAGTAACACAGGTAAATATTTCTTTTACCGAAAGCAGGAAGTGAACTTAAATAGGTAGCATTAATAAAAATGTCATAATTGCCGGTGATGCGTTTTGCATATTCCTCCGATAAAAATGGAAATACTTTTAAATTGACTTTACTCAAATCAAGATTTAACCGTGAAGAAACCTTGTTAAGATCGGAATAAATATCTGTCACCAGATCAACACTATAATCAGTCCGGCGTGATAGGATCTCCGCCATTTTACAGCTATAGCGTTCGCCGCCCCCCAGGGTAGACAGATATCTGTCATATATGCCGATTCTTATCATTTTATGATACCAGTTCTTAATTAAACCTTATTATTTTTTATCAATAACAAATTTCCGCTTAAAAATTCCAAATTAAAATTTTTTTATCCAGCTCTTTATAGAATTATCAGGAACTTTCATCGAGGACCTGATTTTTAATCTTGAAACCAGATTTTTTGGCAGCAGGTAAAAAAGCTCGACAAAGATTCGAAACCTGATACCGATATCGATCCTATCCTGCTTTTTGCCCCTAACAATGCTTGCAATGTAAGAAGCTGTATCTTTTATACTTGATATAATAAAAGCTGCATAGCTTCCTGCAAATATACTTACCCATCCGCACCTGTAAATCATAAGCAATCTGTTTCTGATAACATGGTAGGTAAAACTATAGGACCATTCCTTACCGGTTCCGCAATGATAATGCCTGGCAACAGAATCAGGAGCAAAAAAAACTTTCCATCCTCTGAGCCTGGCTCTCCAGAATAAATCTATGTCTTCATAATATGTAAAAAAATTTCTATCAAAAAAGCCAACATCATCCAGGAGCTGCCTGCTTATTAAGAGGCTGCTTCCGCTTGGTGAAAAAATTTCTTCAACATTATCAAACTGACCCTTGTCAATCTCATTAAAACCTCTGTCTCTGGAATAAAAAGCTTTGTTTATTTCAGTCCCGCAGCTGTTGATGATATCCTTTTGCAGATAGAATAAGTCTGTGGTTAAATCGAGCACTATATTTTTACTGGTTTCGTCAAGATCGATGCTGCAAATTTCATTACCGGAAATGGTAATTACCAATTTATTTTTTCCATTAATAGAGGTTGCATCAAAGCTTAGGGTAACATTACTCTTGTTAGAGCCGTCTTCACCGATATTGTTTCCGCCAGCTGGGATTGGTACCGCCAGCATTGCCTTTGTTTTTAGTTTATATGCAAATTTATCACTTTTGGCATCTCTTGACTGGAGATGAAATCCCTCAAGAAATTTCAAGCTTTTTTCAAGCAGGTCTTCTTCCCCGTCATCAGAGCATATAATATTAAATCCGGAAAGTTTTGCACCATAAATATCGTTGCCTTCATAAGGGCTTATCTTTTCTTCATTCCCGATAAAAAAATCAAGAATGAGATATTTGTAAAAAAAGATAACTTTTGAACCGACGGCCCCAGCTTTATTTTCACCATAACTGGAGTTTGCAGCATTAACCAGAGCTGCCAGCCAATTCCGATCAACACTGCAGTCATTATTAATTAACGCTATATACTGGCCGCTTGCATGCTTGAATCCCTCATTGTTACCCCCTGCATAACCTGAATTTTTATTTAGAACTAAAACTTCAACTTCCGGGAAATTGCTTCTTACAAATTCGACCGAACCATCTGTTGAACCATTATCAACCATTATTGTCTGAATTTTATCCTCAGGGTAATTAAGCTTTGAAATGGAATTGAAAAGGTTTTTTAAAAACCTTAAGCCATTATAATTTACTGTAATAAGTGAGATGGAAGGATAATCGCAAGTTACCAAATTGCTGTGCTCCTGTTGGTTTTCGATTAAAACTTTTACTACCCGCGAGAGATTACTATAACGCCAATAGTTATTATGGCAGCTCCGGCCCATCGGATAGGATTGACACCCTCTTTAAGAACAAACTTAGAAATAACTAATATTAAAACATATGTTAAGCCTATAAACGGATATGCAAAGCTCAATTCAACTGCTGATAATACCACGAGCCAGATAGCTGCTGAAATCACATAACAAAAAAGACCCACTATAACCATAGGGCTTTTGACAATGCCTAAAAAAAGATGCCCCAGGCCACTAAGGCTGTTAACATTTACACTGCCAATTTTATTAAGACCCAGCTTCAGCAAGACCTGGCCGCCCACTGCAATAGCTATGCTTAACAAAATTAATAATATTGATTTTGTAAGACTCAAATCATTTCTCTCTTTCTCCATAATAATTCAACCCAATTTCCTCCGGATCAATTTACAAATAAAAAATAGTTTACAATTTTTTAGCAATATAATACTTGTTTGACAGTGTAAGTCCCATAATTCTATCAAGATTGTCGAGGTCACCCAGCAAGACTTCCAGTCTTTCATCAATGTACCTGTTCTCATCACCTGAATAACCGCCAATTTCCTCAAGCTTGTCTCTGATATTTCCGATATCTATACTCAAATTTGATATTTGTCTTTCGAGAGTTTTAAAAATATTATAGTAAATAAATAACATTCTTTCTCTGTTCTTGAAATTAAGCTCATTTATTTCCCTGTTTATCTGCATCTGTATATTATTATTGATTGCCTGTATCGAAGAATTATAACTTTTGCGCAAGTTTTCAAAATAAAGGCTTGTTAAGAGGTACATATATTTTCTTATCTTGCCTTTAAGGCTTTTATCCTTAGCAAACTCATCGGATTCAAGGATATTTAAGCCTTTAAGAAGTGTCAGTTCTTTAAAATCTTTTCTTGAAAGCTTAATCTCGTACAAGCCCAGAAGTTCATTTTTGCCATATAAATCCTGGAACTGATCGCTGCCTGTCTTTCCTCCGGGCTCTTTTTCTTTATCATTTAATTCAATTTTATC
>JAMCQQ010000099.1:3604-3900 GCA_023379515.1 Actinomycetota bacterium | reverse complement strand
CCTATAGTACCCAAGATTATTTTGCTTTGGGATTTAATATTGATTACTATGAAAAGTTAATTAGAATCTATGCTGAAAAACACAAAAATAGTTTTGGACAAATAACTTTGGGATTAGAAGGAGATTTTACTGCTGAAACTTATAAAGGTATTTACGCTACCCAGATGCAGTTGATTTCTGAGTTGCAAAATAGCGGTAGTTTTCAAGTAACTACAATGCAGGATTTTAGCAATTGGTATAGATCTCAATTTACAAATTCCACATCTGATTATTTTATTGAATCCTGAGTAAACCTT